>CASECK010000001.1 GCA_949286295.1 uncultured bacterium
CGCCCCTGCCGGGGCAACCGAAAAAGCCGGCATATAAAAATCAATTCAACAAAAAAGTGGGGGTGCGTTTCATGCCCAAGAAGGTCCTGATTGTGGAGGACGACGGCAACATCGCCGAGCTGCTCCACCTCTATCTGGAGAAAGAGGGGTTCGAAACCCGGGTGGCCAAAGACGGGGGCAAGGGAGTTGAGCTGTTTCGCTCCTTCCAGCCCGACCTGGTGCTGCTGGACATCATGCTGCCCGTCATGGACGGCTGGGCCGTGCTGAAAAAGATTCGGGAGGCGGACAGGACCCCCGTCATCATGCTCACCGCCAAGGGGGAGACCCAGGACAAGGTCTCTGGCTTAGAGCAGGGGGCGGACGACTATATCGTCAAGCCCTTTGAGATGAAAGAGGTCTTGGCCCGCATTCACGCCGTGCTGCGCCGCACCGCCGGGGAGGAGGAGCCCGCGGAGAAAAAGCTGAGCTTCGACAAGCTGGTCATCAACCTGGACTCCTACGAGCTGCTGGTGGACGGCCAGCGGGTGGACACCCCGCCCAAGGAGCTGGAGCTGCTGTTCCACCTGGCCTCCTCCCCCAACCGCGTGTTCACCCGCAATCAGCTGCTGGACGAGGTGTGGGGCTTTGACTACTTCGGAGACAGCCGCACGGTGGATGTGCACATCAAGCGCCTGCGGGAAAAATTAGAGGGCGTCAGCGACCAGTGGCGGCTCAAAACCGTCTGGGGCGTGGGCTATAAGTTCGAACTGGGCGGCACCGGCTGACCTGGCCGCCGCCCCCCTTATCCAAACCAAGGAAGGAGGCGACCGCTTTGCGCTCCCTGTACCGGCGCCAGCTGACCATGATGGTCAGCATCATGATTTTGTCCTTTACCCTGCTGGGAGCGGCCTTTATGCTCCTGTCCTACCGCTATATCATCGGCGAGACCCGGGATTCGGTGGAGCGCAACGCGGGCTATGTATCCGCTTTCACCTCCTCCTACTACCTCCAGAACCGGACCATCCAGAGCCAGTATTACAGCAGCTATGTGGCCTCTCTGGCCATGATTTCCAACTCCCACATCATCATCGCCAACCCCGACGGAGAGATTCTCTACGCCACCGACGGCCGCAACTTCTACACCTATCAGAACAACTACCTGCCAGACGCGCTGGTGAAGCAGGTGCTCCAGCGGGGCGCCTTTAACGGCATGACCAGTCTGGGGGGTATCTTCCCGGAGCGGCGGTATATGGCCGCCGCCCCCATTGTCACAGAGTTGGAGAACCTGTCCATGATTCAGGGCCTGGTGCTGGTGTCGGCGGACGCATCCAACCTGTCGGAGATGTGGTCGGCCACCGCCACCATCTTTTTCTTCTCCGCGGTGGTGGTGTTCCTCATCTCCGTCATCGCCAGCACCCTCACCTCCGCCCACCAGGCCCGGCCCCTGAACGAGATGGCCGAGGCCGCCCGGAAATTCGGCCAGGGGGAGTTCGACGTCCGGGTCACCGGCTACGAGGGCCGGTGCGACGAAATCAGCACCCTGGCCGAGGCCTTTAACTCCATGGCCAACTCCCTGGAGAAGGTGGAGAGCCAGCGGGCTGACTTTATCGCCAACATCTCCCACGAGCTCAAGACCCCCATGACCACCATCGCCGGCTTCGCCGAGGGAATCCTGGACGGCACCATCCCCCCCGAGCGGCAGCGGGAATCCCTGGAGATTGTGGTGTCCGAGACCCGGCGGCTGTCCCGGCTGGTGCGCAAGATGCTGGACCTATCCCGGCTCAACGCCCTGGCGGAAAACGCCGTCACCGCCCAGGAGACCTTCGACCTGACCGACGTGATGTCCCAGGTGCTCATCTCCTTAGAGAGCAAAATCACCGCCCGGAAGTTGGACGTGGATGTGCAGATGCCCGAGGAGAAGCTGATGGTCTGGGGCGACCCGGACGCCATCACCCAGGTGTGCTACAACCTGGTGGACAACGCGGCCAAGTTCGCCGCCCCGGGCACCACCATCACCGTCCAAATCACCAAGAAGGACGGCAAGGCCTATACCACCATCCGCGACCTGGGCGCCACCATTCCGCCGGACGAGCTGCCGCTGCTCTTCGACCGCTTCCACAAGGCGGACTACTCCCGCTCCATGGACCGGGAGGGGGTCGGCCTGGGCCTGTATATCGTCAAGACGATTCTGGGCAACCTGAAGGAAACCATCTCCGTGACCAGCGAGGACGGGGTGACGCAGTTCACCTTTACCCTCACGCTGGCCTGATTTGACCCAGGGGAGGACTGCATGGACAAACAAACTGACGGGCTCTGGAAGGGCGGCCCCTGGGAACAGCCCTCCCCGGCGTTCCCCGCGCCGCCCCCCATCCGCTTCTCCGCCCGGCGCCAACCGCCCCTCCTGCGCCCCAGGCGGCGGAAGCGGACGTGGCCATGGTTGGCCGGACTGGCCGGGCTCATCCTGCTCCTGTGCGCCCTGACCATCCTGCTGGAGCAGCAGCTGGCCCTCCGGGGGTCTTTTCGGGACTACTTCCCCTTCGCCGGGCAGGAGGAGTCCCTGCCCCTGGAGGATTCTCTCAGCGACGAACCCCCCTCCATCCCCCGGGCCGAGCCGGGGGATGTGGAGCTGACCATCCATCCCGCCGGGGGCGCCCCCCTGGAGCTGACCGGAATCTATGAGAAGAATCTCCCTTCCCTGGTGTCCATCACCTCTGACCATGGGCGCTTTTACAACACCGGCAGCGGCATCGTTCTCACCGGGGACGGCTACCTGCTCACCAACGCCCACGTGGTCGCCGGCGCCCGGGAGGTGAGCGTCCAGCTGTGGGACAACCGGGTCTTCTCCGCCAGCTGGGTCGGCTTTGACGCCAAAGAGGACCTGGCCGTGCTGAAAATCGACGCCCAGGGCCTGACCCCCGCGGAGTTTGGCGACTCCAACGCCCTGCGCATCGGCGAACCGGCCTACGCCCTGGGGGACTCCCTGGGCTACCGCGCCACCTTTACCGACGGCATCATCTCCGCCCTGGAGCGGGAGATGACAGTGGAGGGGGCCGATATGGTGCTGCTCCAGGCCAGCGCCGCCATCAACTTTGGCAACTCTGGCGGCCCGCTGCTCAACCAGTACGGGCAGGTGGTGGGGATCAACACCGTCAAAATCGTGACGGACGACGGGTCGGCCGAGGCCCTGGGCTTCGCCATCCCCTCCAGCCGGGTCAAGTACGTGGCCGACCGGCTCCTGGCCGGGCTGGAGGTGCGCACCGCCGCCTTCGGCTTCACCGTCAACACCGTGGAGGCGGAGGGGGGCGGCCTGGTGCTTCTGGAGGTGGACCCGGTCAGCGACGCCCACCGGCAGGGCCTGCTGCCCGGCGACGTCATCCTCCGGGCCGGCGGCCAGCCCATCCACAGCACCCAGGACCTGACCCGGCTCAAGCTGGCGCTGGGTCCGGGGGACACCGTCGCGCTCACCTGCCTGCGGGAGGGGGAGGAGTTCACCGTGGAGGTGGCTTTGATTGACGCGGAGCTGATTCCATAGGCCCCGGCGGCGCGGTGATGCCGCGCCGCCTTTTCTTTTTTCGGGCACTGTGGTACAATACCCATAGCTTCCGCGGCGGTTGCCGCGCATCCGGACAGAGACGGGGGAGAGACGCCCATGTTCAACACCACGCTGTGCTATATCCGCCGCGGGGAGGAGTACCTGATGCTCCACCGGGTCAAGAAAGAAAACGACCTCAACCGGGACAAGTGGATTGGAATCGGCGGCAAGTTCGAGGACAAGGAGAGCCCCGAGGACTGCCTGCTGCGCGAGGTCCGGGAGGAGACCGGCCTAACCCTCACCAGCTACCGCTACCGGGGGCTGGTCACCTTCGTGTCCGACCGCTGGCCCACCGAATATATGCACCTGTTTACCGCCGACGGCTTTACCGGGCGCTTAAAGGAGTGCGACGAGGGGGTCCTGGAGTGGATTCCCCGGGACCGCCTGCTCCGCCTGCCCCACTGGGAGGGGGACGCCATCTTTCTGGACCTCATCGCCGGGGAGGCCCCCTTCTTCTCCCTGAAGCTGCGCTATGTGGGGGACACCCTGGCCGAGGCCGTCCTGGACGGCAGGACCATCCAGGGAGGGCCTGAGGGGTGAGCGCCATCCGCTCCGCCCCGGCCAGGCGCTGGCGCCGCGCTGTTCCACCGCCATCTTTCACCATGAAAAGGAGTGCTGACATGAAACCGGAATACGCCAATTCCTTCGCCATCCGCAAGGTGTCCGGCCAGGACGGCCAGGTGCTGGAGGTCACCCTGGACATCGCCTACAAGTATATGGAAACTGCCATGACCGTCACCTCAAAAGGGCTGGAGAACGTGGCCACCCCCGCCGCCGACCCGGTGGCTTCCATCGTCATGAACCGCCAGAGCGCCCGCGCCCTGCGCAACCTGCTCATCCAGACTCTGGGCGACGAGTGAACGCCCCGCACGCAGAACAGCCCCCGCGCCCGTTTCCAAGGGCGCGGGGGCTGGCGGTTTCCCGGGAAGGGCGGCCGGTCCCCGGCCTTTCCGTTGACAAATGCTGGTCCAGGTCATATAATAAACTTACTTATTGATAAAATTATTTATTGTTCTGGGAGGCGGTCTCCATGCCGGCGAAAAAACAGGTCCCAAGGCAGGCCATTCTGGCCGCCTCTCTCAGCCTGCTGCGGGAGGGCGGGATGGAGGCCGTCAATCTCCAGGCGCTGACCCGGCGGCTGAAGTGCTCCACCCAGCCGGTCTATCTGTCCTTTTCCGGCATGGACGAGCTGCGGGAGGAGACGGCGAAGGCCGCCCAGGCCTATTTCCTCCAATTCATGCAGGAGGACGGGGAGGAGGCCCCGTGCCTGTACGGGCTGCGGTACATTCGTTTTGCCCTGCAGGAGAGCCGGCTGTTCCAGTATCTCTTCATGCGCCCGCGGGCCTATGAGGAGATGAAGTCCGTGCTTCTGCCCATTATCGAGCGCTCTATGGACGGCCTGATGGCAACATACGGCATCAGCCGCCGGGAGGCGCACCGCTTCCACGACCAGCTGTGGGTATACGCCCACGGCATCGCGGCCATGGTGGCCACCGCCTACTGCGACTGGGATATGGAGACCGTCGCGCAAATGCTCCGGGACGCCAGGACCTATCTGGGCGTCCAATACGGGGGAGGCCGGCCATGAGAGGAACCAACATCGACATGACCGGCGCTTCTCTGCCCAAAAACATTCTGCGCTTTACCATCCCCGTCATGTGGATGGCCATGCTGCAAATTCTGTTTCTCGCCTGCGACGATATGCTGATTTTAGGCGTGTTCGCGGGCGGCAAGGCGCTGGCGGCCGTCGGGGCGACCAACTATCTGGTCAATCTGTTTGTCAATGTGTTCCTCGGCCTGTCCACCGGAGTCAATGTGGTGGTCGCCCAGAGCATCGGGGCCCGGGACGCGGAAAAAACGGCCCAGGCCGTCCACACGGCCATTGCGGCCAGTCTGGCCTTTGGGGCGCTGCTGCTGAGTCTGGGCCTGCTGTTCAGCCGCGCCTGCCTGGAGGCCATGGGCACGCCGGAGGACATCATCGGCCAGTCCGCCCTGTACCTGCGCCTCTATTTCTTCAGCACGCCCGCCACCCTGGTCTTCAACTTCGGCTCGGCCATCCTGCGGGCCCAGGGGGATTCCAGGCGCCCCTTCCTCTTTCTGACCGTCTCCGGCGTCGCGGACGTGTGCCTGTGCACGTTCTTCGTCGTGGCCCTCCATCTCGGCGTGGCGGGTGTCGCCCTGGGCACCGTGCTCTCCCAGTTCCTCGCTGCGGCTCTGGTGGTGCGCCATCTCATGGGGGAGGCGGGGATGTGCCGGCTGTCCCCGGACAGGGTGAGGCTCCACCGGGACGCCTTTTTCAGCATTCTGAAAATCGGCGTGCCTGCCGGGCTGAACAACCTGGCCTTCTCCTTCTCCAACATTCAGATTCAGTCCGCCATCAACCTCTTCGGCTCTCCGGCGGTCGCCGGCTGCGCCGCCTCCGCCACAATGGAGGGCTTCGCCTATGCCGCGAGCAACTCCGTCATGCAGGCGGCGGTGAGCTTCACCGGCCAGAACGTGGGGGCGAAGAAGTACCAGAATGTCCCCAGGGTTCTAAGGTGGTGCCTGCTGTACGCGAGCCTCATCGGCACCCTGGCCGGCGTGCTGGTGCTGCTGTTGGGCCGGCCGGTCCTCTCCCTGTTCCTCAGCCAGGAGGAGGTCCACTACGCCATGATTCGCAACGGGGTCGTGCTGCTGCCCTATATGTTCTGCGGGATGATGGAGTCCCTGGCCGGGACGCTGCGGGGCCTGGGCCGCTCTGTGACGCCCACCCTCGTCACCCTGGCCGGCGCCTGCGGCTTGCGCATCCTGTGGGTCAACGCAGTGTTTCCCCGCGCCATGTCGCTGCAGGTGCTGTTTCTCAGCCTTCCCGTCTCGTGGGCCCTTACAGCCCTGGCGCATTTTATCTGCTATCTGTCGGCCATGCGCCGCTTTCGCGCCGCGCGCGTATAGGAAAAGACTGGGGGAGACGCGGCTACGCCGCGTCTCCCCCAGAAGTTTTCCGTCCGTCAGGTATTAAAGTAATAGCTGTCCGCCTTGGGGATGTCCATATCCTCCAGCGTCAGGTCCCGGGTATAGGGGTTAATCAGGCGGTTGACCGTCTCCACCGCCTTCGCCCCGTCCAGCTCAAAGCACCAGCTCTGGCCGTTGTAGTTGGCGTCCCCCCGGCCCTCCAGGGTCTGGGTG
>CASECK010000002.1 GCA_949286295.1 uncultured bacterium
TGAATTTATTATGGAGATTTGATCAAAGAGCGGGCCGAAAAAATTTCCTTTGGAAAACATGACAGACGGAGCAAACCAATCCTCGACGCCCACATTTTGGCGTTACAGGGAACCGTTCCGAAGTTAAAACAGGAAACCGGCAAAATCGCAATGGAGCGAATCGGAGCTGGAAGACCCGGCAGTCTGGGACAGTGTACCCCCCTGCTGTGTGAAACGTTTTCATATTCACCAAACCGTGTCTAAAAAAACTTTGGACCGGGCTTTTACCGGAAAAGCCTGGTCCAAAGTTGTGGTGCGGGCATGGGGACTCGAACCCCAACGCCGGAAAGCACGAGAACCTAAATCTCGCATGTCTACCAATTCCATCATGCCCGCATATGCCGGCGCTCTTTCGCGCCGGGACATTTTTATCATACCCGACCGCGGGGGAAAAGTCAATCAGGGACCGGGCAGTCCGCGGTGTCCGCTCTCACTCCCCCAGCGTCTGGACAAGGCTGTCTACCGCCTGCGCCGCATATACCGACAGGCTCTCTTCCTTTACGCCCGCAACCACCACGCCGCAGCTGTTCATGGGCACCAGGAACTTTTTGGCCCGGCAGCTGCCCACCGCCTGGGCCATGGCGGGGGTCACTTCTCCCAAAATGGCGTTGGCCACCACAATTCCCACCGGGCCCAGCACGCCGTCCGCGTCCGCCACACCCCGAATCACCGGATTTTCTCCGGTGGCGCCAAAGTCGGCCCCCGCCCGCAGCATGGCGGCGGTGGCCAGGGCATTGGTCCCCAGCCCATAGATTTCAGCCCCGGGCAGGCGGGCCCGGACGCCCTCCACCAGCAGCTTGCCCAGACGGCCGCCCTGGCCGTCGATGACGACAATCTTCATTTCGCTTCCTCCCCCTCAAACGCTCCCCGGATACCGCACAGTCCGGGGCGTTTTTTCTCTTCGTCCACCCGCCGGCGGCAGCCCGCGGTGGGTTCAGCGCAGGTAGTCCCGAATCTCCTCCATCCGCTCCACCGCCGCCTGATAGCCCGCGGCCCAGAGCAGGCGCAGTTTCTCCGTGTTGCGCTCGGTGCGGGAGACCCCCAGCGTAGAGCGGGGTGCGATGACAAGGGCTTTCCCTTCCCGCTCCGCCTGGAACAAGCGCTCCCGGTCCTCGTTGTACACCTGGGCCCGGCGCTCCACCGCCCGGACAAACTGGGGGTAGTCCCGGTAGCGCTTGCCAATCAGGCCCAGCATCTTTGAGGGCTTGCGCACATAGCTCCTGGGTCTGGTGAGCACCACAATCAGCCGGCCGCACCCCTGCTCCAGGGCGTGGCGCCAAGGGATGGAGTCGGCCACGCCCCCGTCCAGATAGGGCTGTCCCCCGATTTCAAAGATGGGGAACATCAGGGGGATGGCGCAGCTGGCCTGAAGAACGCGGGACTCCCGGTCATCCCGGGGGACCGGCAGATAGTCCGCACAGCCGGTATTCAAATTGGTGAGCACCGCCTCCACCTGCCCCGGAAAGGCCTGGAACGCTTCAAAGTCAAAGGGGACAAGCTGGTTGGGGATGGTGTCGTAGACGAACTTCAGTCCAAAATAGCAGCGGTTCTTCTTATCCGCGAAATTGTTCAGCCCCATATACCGCCTGTCGTGGGCATAGCGGGTCACAATCTCCAAATTCCGCCGGGGCTGGCCTGACACATAGCTCACCCCATAGGCGATGCCCGCGGATACGCCGACCACATAGCCGGCCCTCACTCCCCCCTCCAGCAGGGCGTCGCACACGCCGCTGGAAAAAATCGCCCGGAGGGCGCCGCCCTCCAGCACCAGTCCTGTTTTCATCATCCCGTGGTCCTCCCGCCTCACACTTCCGCCCGCCGCGCAGGCGGCGCTGCCAGTATTATACTCCTGATTCTCCCAGTTTGCAAACGCCATCTGAAGCGCCCCCTCCCCCGGGACAACTCCTTGACACCCCGGCGGGGTACGAGGTACAATGGAGAAAATCAGCAACCATGTATTCGGGAGGCAGCCTATGAACACCCACAAGAAGGTCTCCGTCCTGCCCATCTATCTGGTGGGCGCGGTCTGGCTGATCTACGCGCTTCTCTTCCCCCTGTACCGCCCGGTCCACTATCTCATCTGCGCGGTTTTGTCCCTGGCCGCCTTCGCCGTGGGCAAGGCCCTTTTCCCGGACAAGGTCTATCAGACTGCCGCCGATCGGGAGCAGGACGCCGGCGCAAAGGCGGAGCAGGCCGCGCCGGAGCCGGAGCAGAAAGCCAAAACCGCAACCCCCGAGACCGCCGCCCTCCTCGCGGAGCGGGACCGGGCCGTGTCGGAGATGCGGCGGCTCAACGAAGCTATTCAGGACGAGAAGATTTCCCGGCAGATTGACCACCTGGAGGAGGTCACCGGGCAGATTTTGGATCAGGTCATCGCCCAGCCAAAAAAGCAGCCCCAGATACGCCGCTTTTTGGACTACTACCTGCCCACCACCCTAAAGCTGCTCAACGCCTATGACCGCATGGACTCCACCGGCATATCGGGCAGCAACATCGACACCACCAAGGACAAGGTGGAGCGGATGCTGGACACGGTGTGCCAGGCCTTCGACCGGCAGCTGGACGCCCTGTTCGGCCAGGAGGCTCTGGACATCTCCACCGACATCACCGTCATGGAGAACCTGCTGGCCCAGGAGGGGCTGACCGGCATGGACATCAACGAAGATAAGACAAACAGCGAAGGCATCCATCTGGAGCTGTAAGATTGTATTTTGGAATTAGGAGGAACCCCACATGAGCGATGAACTGAACCTGACCCCGGAACTCACCCTGGACCCCTCCGCCACCGCCCAGGCCCCCGCCCCGGAGCTGACCCTGGACGCCGGACAACCCCAGTCCCAGGAGGACCAGGCGGCCCTGCAGGCCAGCCGGGAGGCCAACGCCGTCAAGCTGGACGAGTCCATCCTCTCCGAGGCGGAGCGGAAGATGGTAGAGGAATTCTCCCAGAAAATCGACGTCACCGACTCCAACCTGGTGCTCCAGTACGGGGCCGCCGCCCAAAAGAACATCGCCGCCTTTTCCGAGAGCGCCCTGAACAATGTCCGGACCAAGGACCTGGGGGAGGTGGGCGACGCGCTGTCCTCCCTGGTGGTGGAGCTCAAGACCTTCGGCCAGCCGGAGAAAAAGGGAATCGCCGGCTTCTTCCAGAAGCGGAAAAACGAGCTGGAGGCCATGAAGGCCAGCTACTCCAAGGCTGAGACCAACGTGGACAAGATTGTCAAGGTGCTGGAAAACCACCAGATCACCCTGATGAAGGACATCGCCATGTTCGACCAGATGTATGAGCTGAACACCAAGTACTACAAAGAGCTGACCATGTATATCATCGCCGGCAAAAAGCGCCTGGAGTACCTGCGCGCCCATGACCTGGCCGCTTTGAAGCAAAAGGCCGAGCAGACCGGCGCCCAGGAGGACGCCCAGGCCTATAACGACTTTGCCAACCTGTGCAGCCGCTTTGAGAAGAAGCTCCACGACCTGGAGCTGACGCGGATGATCTCCATCCAGATGGGACCCCAGACCCGGCTGCTGCAAAACAACGACACCCAGATGCTGGAGAAGATTCAGTCCTCTCTGGTGAACACCATCCCCCTGTGGAAGAGCCAGATGGTGCTGGCCCTGGGGCTGGAGCACGGCCGGCAGGCCACCGCCGCCCAGACCGCCGTCACCGACATGACCAACCAGCTGCTGCAAAAGAATGCTGATATGCTGAAGATGGGCACGGTGGAGACCGCGCGGGAGGCCGAGCGCAGCGTGGTCTCCATCGAGACCCTGCAGCACACCAACCAGCAGCTCATCTCCACCCTGGACGAGGTGATGAAAATCCAGAGCGAGGGCGCCCAGAAGCGCAAGGAGGCCGAGGCCGAGCTGGGGCGCATCGAGGGCGAGCTGAAGCAGAAGCTGCTGCAGCTGCGGGGCTGATTCCCCTTTCCGGCCGGTCCGGCCGCGGGGGGCCGGACCGCTCCATGAAACGAGGAGGAGACCATGAAGATTATGCAAAAAACCTGGGCCGCCTGGCTGTGTACCGCCGTCATGGTGGTCGCGGCGGTGGCCATTGGGCTAAGCCGCGGCGGCGCCGGGACTCCGGCCGCCGGCTCCCCCACTTTGGACAGCAGCCTGCCCACCGGGCAGTACCGGGACTATATCCTGGATGAGGCGGGGGTCCTCGACCAGCGGGAGGAGGAGGCCATCGCCCTGTATAACGCCAACTGGGTGGCCCGGTATGACAGCCTTATCGCGGTGGCCGCCGTCCCGACGGTGGAGGGGGACATCGCCGACTACGCCTATGAACTGGGCACCCAGATTCAGCTGGCCGCCGCCGACGGGATTCTGGTCCTCAACACCGCGGACGGCAACTGCTATCTGGCCGCGGGGCCGGACTATCCCCTGAGCGACGGGCAGATTACCGCCTATCTGGACCGCGCCCTCTATGAGCCGGCCATGGCCGGCCGCTATGGCGAGGGGGTCCTGGCCCTGTTCGCGCAGATTGACCAATTCTACGTGGAGGAGTACGGCTTGGGCTTCCTGGACGGCTCCGGCCCCGCGCTCTCTGTCTCCGGCCCCGGTCCCCTGGCGGTATTTCTGGTCTTATTGCTGCTGGGGCTGCTTTTAGTGGCCTCCCTGATGGACTCCATCCGCTATGCCGCTTACCGCAGCCAGTACTACGGGGTGGTAAATCCCCCGGTGGTGTTCCGGCCCATCCTGTTCTGGCACGGCCCGGGCTCCGCCTGGTACCGCAGGCATTGGCGCCGTCCGCCTCCGCCGCCACCCGGCGGACCCCGGCGGCCGGGCGGCGGTTTCTCCGGGTTCTCCGGCTTCTCCGGCCCCAGAGGGGGCGGCTTTGGCGGCTCCCGCCGGGGCGGCGGGTTCTCCAGGGGCTCCCGGGGCGGGGGCTTTGGCGGATTTCGGGGCGGCGGATTCTCCGGCGGCCGGGGCGGAGGGTTCTCCGGCGGCCGGGGCGGGGGATTTGGCCGCAGATAAGGTTTTCCTCTCTTCCGGGACGGGCTCAGGCCCGTCCCGGTTTCTTTTCGCCCCGGGCCGGGGGAATTTTTGGACATACCGCCCTCCCCCGGCTCATAAAATGGGAACAACAAACGAACGGGGTGTTGTTGCCATGCAGAACAACTGGAACGAAAACAGTATCTTCCTCCGGGGGCGGCTGGCCGGTCCCCCCGCCTTCTCCCACGCCAATCACGGCACCCAGTATCTTCTCCTCCCCCTGTCCGTCCGCCGCCTGTCCGGCGCGGAGGACCGGCTGAACGTGGTGGCAGCCCGGCCCATGGCGGAGAATCTGGCGCTGGAGGAGGGCTCCCCCCTGGCCGTCCGGGGGGAGGTGCGCACCTTCAACAACCGCAGCGGCGTGGGCAGCCGGCTCATCGTCAGCGTGTTTGCCAAGCAGCTGGCCTGCCAGGAGGGGGAGGAGGAAAACCGCCTGGAGCTGTCCGGCACGTTGTGCAAGCCGCCCTCCCTGCGCTCCACCCCCCTGGGGCGCACCATCTGCGACATGATTTTGGCGGTCAACCGCCGGTATGGCCGGGCCGACTACCTGCCCTGCATCGCCTGGGGCAGCCTGGCCCACCGGTGCGGGGCCATGGCGGTGGGCGACCAGCTCTCCCTGTCCGGGCGGCTCCAGAGCCGGGCCTATACCAAGCAGGTGGACGGCCAGCCCCAGGCCCGCACCGCCTTCGAGGTGTCCATCATGTCCTTAGACTGGAGCCAGCGTCCCGCCCGGGCCGCGGCCTCCTCCGGCGCATTGACTCCCAGCGGCATTTGATTTATAATACTTCCACTTCATCCGATATGGAAGGTGGGTTTTCTCATGTCCGCTGTCTATCAAAGCGTGGAACAGCTGGTGGGCAACACCCCGCTGCTGCGCCTGTCCCGGCTGGGGGAACAGCTGGGCTGGAAGGCCGGGGTCCTGGCCAAGTTGGAGTATCTCAATCCCGCCGGTTCGGCCAAGGACCGGCTGGCCATGGCCATGGTGGATGACGCCGAGCGCCGCGGGCTGCTCCCCCCCGGCGGCACCATCATCGAGCCCACCTCGGGCAACACGGGAATCGGCCTGGCCATGGTGGCCGCCGCCCGGGGATACCAGGTCATCCTCACCATGCCGGACACCATGAGCGCCGAGCGGCGGGCCATGCTGGCCGCCTACGGGGCCAGACTGGTGCTCACCCCGGGGGCGCTGGGGATGCAGGGGGCGGTGGACAAGGCCAGGGAGCTGGCCGCCTCCATCCCCGGCAGCGTGATTCCCGGTCAGTTTGAAAATCCCACCGGCCCGGACATCCACTACCGCACCACCGGCCCGGAACTCTGGCGGGACACCGGGGGCCGGGTGGACATTCTGGTGGCCGGCGTGGGCACCGGAGGCACTCTGTCCGGCGCCGGTCGCTATCTGAAGCAGCAGGACAGCCGCATCCGGGTGTGCGCGGTGGAGCCGGACGCCTCCCCCCTGCTGTCGGGGGGACAGGCCGGCCCCCACGGCCTGCAGGGCATCGGGGCAAACTTCATCCCCCAGGCCCTGGACCGGAGCGTCTATGACCAGGTCATCCGGGTCCGGGACCAGGACGCCTATGACATGGGCCGGGCCGTGGTCCGCCGGGAGGGCATTTTGGTGGGCATCTCCTCCGGAGCCGCCCTTTGGGCGGCGGGCCAGCTGGCCCGCCAGCCAGAGAACGCCGGAAAAACCATCGTGGCCATCCTCCCCGACTCCGGGGACCGCTATCTCTCCTCCCCCATGTTCCAGGAGAGCTGAGTTTCCCCGCCCCGCGCCGCGAAAAGGGCGCGCGCAAGCGGTTGGGCCGCCGGGCTGCCTATCCGCTTGGGCGCGCCCTCTGTTTTGCTGGAAAATTTTCGCCCCGCATATTTTTTAAGGGCCGGAAAAACAATAGGGATACACTCACTTTGAGAAGGAGGTATCCCATGAACCGCTTGTTCCACCACCGCCGGGTCCTGATTCCCGCCCTGGCCCTGGCGCTGATTTTCACCGGCCTGACGCCGGTTTCCGCTTTTTTCTGGAGCAAAAAGGAGGCTGAGCCCGCCGTGGCCAGCTTCTCGAAAAACGGCATGGCCGGCGCGGCCATCCTCTTCTCCCCAGAGGATTTTGTGCTTCCCAAAGACTGCGGGGACACCCTGGCCGGTATCCGCATCGACACCCTCCCCCAGGCCTCCGCCGGCACCCTGTGTATGGGGGATCAGCCCATCCAGGCCGGCGCCGCCGTGGACCACACCGCCCTGTCCGGCCTGCGCTTTCTAAGCGCCAAGACCTCCGGGGGGACTGCCGCCTCGTTTACCTTCACCCCGGTTTTTTCCAGCGGCACGCAGGGCAGCCCGGCCACCGTCACCCTCTATCTGCTCACGGAGGAGAACCAGCCTCCGGTCGCCCGGAACATGGAGCTGAACACCTATAAAAACGTGGCCATCACCGGCTACTTCGACGCGGTGGACGGCGAGGGGGACGCGCTCACCTTCCAGCTCACCTCCACCCCCGCCCGGGGGGCGGTGACCCTGGCGGAGGATGGCTCCAGCCGGTTTGTCTACACCCCCTATGAGAACAAGACCGGCCGGGACAGCTTCACCTATGTGGCCATCGACACCGCCGGCAACACCTCTCCCGAGGCTAAGGTCACCCTGCGCATTGAAAAGCCGGACACCCAGGTGACCTATGCCGATTTGGAGGGCCACCCCGCCCAGAAGGCCGCCATCCGGCTGGCGGAGGAGGGGGTCTACGTGGGCCGGAACGTGAACGGCTACTACTTTTTTGACCCGGACCGCCCGGTGAGCCGGGCCCAGTTTCTCACCATGGCCATGTCTGTGTCCGGCCTGGAGCAGATGGAGGAGGTGACCCTCACCGGCTTCTCCGACGACAGCGCCATCCCCGCCTGGGCCAAGGGCTCGGTGTCCGCCGCCCTGATGGCCGGGGCCATCCAGGGGTCCCGGGACAGCAGCGGAGCCCCCATCTTTGCCGCCGGGCAGGACATCACCATGGGCGAGGCCACCGTCATGCTCAACAACCTGCTGGACATCAGCGACGTGCCCGCCCAGGTGTTCTCCGCCGGCCAGCAGGAACACTGGGCCGCCCAGGCGGCCGCCAACCTGTCCGCCTCCGGCGTCGTCCGGGGGGAGGATACCGCGGCCCCCCGGCTCGCCGAGGCGCTGACCATGGCGCAGGCCGCTGAGATGCTGGACGGCGCCCTGGACCTGATGGACTCCCGGGCGGGCGGCTGGCTGCCCTGGTAACGAAAAACCGCGCCTTGGATAAGGCGCGGTTTTTTCTTGCCCGGTGGTTTCTCAGTCCTCGTCGGCGGCGGCGTCGTACATGGTCCGGCCCCCTCCTCCGCCGGTCCCGGCGGAGGGGCCGGACACCCCCGCGGCGGCCCGGAACCGGGAGCGGGACTTCTTAATCTCGTCATAGGCCTCGGCCACAGCCTCCTCGGTGCGGCGCAGGGCGTCCTCGCAGTACTCGTTGGCGGAGCGTTTCAGCTCCCGGCTGCGCTCCTCCGCCTGCTGCATCATCTCGTTGGCCCGCTGTCTGGCCTGGGTGACAATGCTGTCCTCGGCCAGCATCTGGCGGGCCTGGTCCTTGGCGGTCTTGAGGATGGCCTCCGCCTTCTGCTTGGCCTCCAGCTCCAGCTCCGCCCGGCTGGCCATCATCTTCCTGGCCTCGGTGAGTTCAACGGGGAACTGGCTGCGCACATCGTCGATGAGGTCCAGGGCGCGGTCCCGCTCGATGACGCACTTGTCGCTGGACAGGGGGGCGTTCTTTGCCTCGTCGATCATCTCGAAGAGCATATCCAATAATTCTTCCACACCGCTTGCCATGGTTCAGCCTTCCTTTCCTTCCATTGTCCTCATGCGCCGGTTCACATCGTCCACAATCTCCCGGGGGATGAACTCCGCCAGGTCGGCCCCGTAGCGGGCCATCTCTTTTACGATAGTGGAGCTGAGGTAGGTGTACTTCTCGCTGGAGGCCAGGAACATGGTCTCCAGCTTGGGGTTCAGCTTGCGGTTGATGACCGCCATCTGGACCTCCTGCTCGTAGTCGGACACCGCCCGGAGGCCCTTGACCACCACGCGCGCCCCCCGGCGCTTGGCGTAGGCGGCCAACAGCTCGCTGGAGAAGTCCACCTCCACGTTGGAAAACCGCCTGGTGGCCCGGCGCAGCAGCTCCACCCGCTCGTCCGGGGTAAACATCCCCTGCTTTTTTGAGTTGACCATCACGCACACAATCAGCCTGTCAAAGCAGGCGGCGGCGCGCTTGATGATGTTCAGGTGCCCCAGCGTAACCGGGTCAAAGCTGCCCGGATAGATCGCCACGTTCATTCTCTGATTCTCCCGGCCCGGCGGCAGATGGTCAGCTTAATCTGTCCATACCGGTATTCTCTGCCCACCTCATAGGGGGGCTGCAGGGTGGGGAGAGGCTGTTCCGCCCCGCTTTCACAGATTATTATACCATGTTCCCGAAGAATGTCAAACTTTGCGATTTGCGCCACACTTTTTTCCAGCAGTCCGCTCCCGTAGGGGGGGTCCAGGAAGATTACGTCGAATTTCTCCCCGCACGAGGCCAAAAAGGACAGCGCCTCCCCCTGGACCACCCGGGATACCTCTGTAAAGCCTGTGAGCTTGATATTCTCGCCAATGAGGGCGGCCGCCTCCCGCCGCTGGTCCACAAAGGTGCAGTGGACCGCCCCCCGGGACAGGGCCTCCAGCCCCAGCTGTCCGGTGCCGCTGAACAGGTCCAGCACCCTTCTCCCCTCCAGCTCAAACTGGATGATATTGAACATGGACTCCTTGACCTTATCGGTGGTGGGGCGGGTGTCCCTCCCCTGGGGTTCCTTCAGCTTGCGGCCCCTGGCGGAGCCGGAGATGATACGCATAAAAGCTTCTTCCTTTCCTTGTGGTCTTCCCTTCAAAGGCCGGGCCGCGGGGCCGGCGGGACGCCTGCCCCGCGCGCGCGGCGGAACATCCAGCCGCCCAGGCAGCCGGCCTCTCTCCGCTTCTATTCCCGATGAAAGTACGCAAAGACCGCCTGGGCCGTGTTTCTGGGCACCGCCTGCTGCAGCTCCTCCAGAGAGGCCGCCCGGATGGCCTTGAGGGTCTTGAAGTGCTTCAACAGCTGTTGCCGGCGGGTCTGGCCCACCCCGGGTATTTTGTCCAGTACCGAGGTCTTGATGCGCCCCGTCTGGAGCTGGCGGTGATACTCGATGGCAAAGCGGTGGGTCTCCTCCTGAATCTGGCCGACGAGGGCAAATACCGCCGGGACCGACTGGATGCCAATCTCCCGGCCGTCCGGGTGGACCAGGGCCCGGGTGCGGTGCCGGCCGTCTTTCACCATGCCGAAGGCGGGAATGTCCAGTCCCATTTGCTCCAGCACCCGGCGGGCCACCCGCACGTGCTCCCGCCCGCCGTCAATGAGCAGCAGGTCCGGCCGGGGTGCAAACTTCTCATCCCCGTCCAGATACCGCCGGAAGCGCCGGGTGAGCACCTGCTCCATGGAGGCATAGTCGTCCGGCCCGGCCATGTCCTTCAGCTTGAAGCGGCGGTAGTCCCGCTTCAGGGGGCGGCCGTCCACATAGACCACCATGGAGGCCACAATGTCGCTGGCCCCCTGGTTGGAGATGTCGTAGGACTCCATCCGCCGGGGGGGCCGCTCCAGCCCCAGCATCCGGCCCAACACCTCCAGCAGCTTGTTCTGCCGCTCCTCCCGGGTGGTGGCCCGGACGGCCTCCTCCCGGGCGTTCTGGTTGGCCAGGCCAATCAAGTCCATCTTCGCCCCCCGCTGGGGGGTGAGCAGCTCCACCTTCCGCCCCGCCTGCTGGGACAGCAGGCGGCTCAGAGGGACCTGGTCGGGCAGCTCGCATGGCAGTAAAATCTGCCGGGGCAGCTGGGGGCGGCCCACATAGTACTCCCGAATCAGCGCCGACAGCGCCCAGGCCTCGTCCTCTTCCATGGGGGTCTCCAGCAAATCGAAGTCCTTGGCCGCCAGCTCTCCGCCGGTGTAGTGCAGCACCACAAAGCAGCTTTTGGCCGTCCCCCGGAAAAATCCGGCCACATCGGTGTCCGCCAGGGAGCCGGACAGGACCTTCTGCCGCTCGCCCAGCAGCTGAATGGCCCGCAGCCGGTCCCGCAGCTGGGCGGCCTGCTCAAAGCGCAGCTGCTCCGCCGCCTGCGCCATCTCCCGCTCCAGGCCGTCCTGCACCTCCCGGAAGCGCCCCTCCAGCAGAGACACCGCCTGGGCGATGGCCTGGTCGTGCTGCTGCTTCCACTCCTCCCCCCGGCAGTAGCCGTCGCACTTGCCCATATGGAAGTTGAGGCAGGGCCGCTCCCGGCCGATGTCCCGGGGGAACTTCTTCCGGCAGGAGGGCAGGCGAAGGGCGGAGCGCAGGGCGTCCAGTATGGCCTGGGTATTGTGGCGGCTGGCATAGGGGCCGAAATACCGCGCCCCGTCCTCCGCCACCCGGGAGGCCAGGGAAAACCGGGGGTAGGCCTCGTTGGACAGGCGGATATAGGGATAGCCCTTGTCATCCTTGAGCAGGATATTGTACCGGGGCTGGTGGCGCTTGATGAGGGAGCACTCCAGCACCAGGGCCTCAAACTCGCTGCCGGCCACAATCACGTCGAAATGGTCGATTTGGGACACCATGGCCCGGGTCTTTTCCGTGTGGGAGGCCAAATTGGCAAAATACTGGCTGACCCGGTTTTTCAGGGCCTTGGCCTTGCCCACATAGATGACGGTGTTCTTGGCGTCCTGCATGATATAGACCCCGGGCTTCAGCGGCAGGGAGTGCGCTTTTTCTTTCAGTTCCTCAAAGGTCATGTCCCGCCCCTCCTGTTTCGGAAACTGCAAAAAAGGCGCCGCTACGCGGCGCCTTTTCATCAGCTTTGGCGTTCACTCGGAAAAATCAGAAGAGATCATCTTCTGGAGGGCCTCAACGGCCTCTTTCTCGTCGGGGCCGTCGGCGATCAGCTTGATGGGGGTGCCCTTCACGATGCCCAGAGACAGCACGCCCAGCAGGCTCTTGGCGTTGACCTTGCGCTCCTCCTTCTCGACCCAGATGGCGCTTTTGAACTCGTTGGCCTTCTGGATGAAGAAAGTAGCGGGTCTGGCGTGCAGACCGACCTGATTGTTCACGACTGCTTCCTGACTATACATATCGCGTACCTCCGCCCTCGTCATATAGGATGTGATATTAGCATACCAGATTTATCCCGCTTTCGTCAACGTAAATTTACGCAAATGAGCTGTTTGTTTTGACCAAATTTCGCAAATACACGCAGGTTTTTTACACTATCTTCCCCAAAGCGCGGCGGCAGGTTTTCCCGCCCCGGGCGTCAGGCGCGATTTATAAAGCGCCCCAGCGTTTTTTCTCAGTGAAATTCAGCCCTTCCCGCCTCACCGCAGCTGCGCCACCGTCACGCCGTCCTCCCCTTCACCGTAGCGGCCGGGGCGGAAGGATTTGACATAGCGGCTGCGCTTGAGGTAGGCGCGCACGGCGGCGCGCACCGCCCCGGTGCCCTTGCCGTGGATGATGGTCACCGTCTCCAGCTTGCCCATCATGGCGGTATCTAAAAAGCGCTCCAGCACGGCCACAGCCTCGTCGGTCATCATGCCCCGCAGGTCCACTTGGCTGGGGACGGCGGCGGTGCGCAGGGTGTGCTCCGCCCGGGCCACAATTCGCCGGGCCTCCTTTTGGCTCTGGGTCTCCCCCTCCACCACCCGGACCTCGTCCTGCTTGGCGGTGATTTTCAAAATGCCCGCCTGGAGGCTGAGGGTCCCATCCCTGCTCACCGACAGGACGGTGGCCTTTGTGCCCATCTTCACCAGCTCCACGGTGTCCCCGGCCGCCGCCGGCCGGGTGGGGGGCGGCAGCTCCGCCTCCCGGCTGGGGCCGCCGATGTTCTCCTCCGCCTCGTTGAGCAGGTGCCGGGCCTGGGCCCGGCCGTCGTTCACCTGCTGCCAGTCCAGGTCCCTCCGCTTCTGGAGCTCCTTCAGCTGGGAGAGGGCCAGGTCGCTGGCCGCCCGGGCCTCGTCGATGATGGCCCGGGCCTCGGCCCGGGCTTTTTCCCCCACCTTGGTCCGCTCCTCCTCCAGCCGCAGCCGGTATTCCCGGGCCTTGGCGGCGGACTGCTCCATCTCCAGCTTCAGGCGGCGGGCCTCCGCCCGCTCCCGCTCCATCTCCTGGCGCTGCTGGTCCAGCTTGGTAAGCAC
>CASECK010000003.1 GCA_949286295.1 uncultured bacterium
CTCGAAGGATTCCAGCAGAAAAAACACGCCCAAATAGTGGGGGTAGGCCCGCACCGTGTTCACCGCCACCAGCTTGACCGCCGCCAGCAGCACATAGACCTCCTGCTCCTGATAAATGGCCTCGTGGAGGGTGTCATACAGGCCCACGTTCTCCACTGTGATGAGCGAGGGCATCAGCAGGCCAAGCGCCATCAGCGCTAGGCCTGCGGCAATCAGGCCGCGATATCCCGTTTGCCGTCTGTCCACCGCGCTCCTCCTCCTTTCGTCCGCTTTGCGCGCGCACCTGTTATCATACCGCAGATTGGTCCGCTTGAAAAGGCGGACAGCCCACCTTGCGCCAGTCAATCAGAGCAAGGCAGGCTGTCCGTTTGCGTTCGCGGCGTCCGGCAGGCTCCGCCGCGGGCATATCGCAGGAGCTGAAGCTCACGCTATCCTTGCCCGTTTAAAGCAGTCCGTAGTAGGTGAGCACATACTCCACGATGTCCAGCTGATCGCCGATTCGGCGCTCCAGGGGGTAGCCGCGGTAAGTCTCCACCGTGATGGTGGGAATCCCAAGCTGGGTGGTGACGGTGTTGTTGATGCTGCCCACCGGGCCGGGAGCGAAGAAATTAAAGCGCTCGGAGCACAGCTCGCCGCTCTCAGTGGCCAGCAGCATATCAAAGTACATATCCGACATTTCGCTCAGGTCGGTGTAAATCAGTGAGCTGCCCAGAAAGTCCCGGTTCTCCTCGTTGGCCATGGCCTCGTGCAGGTCAAAGACAAAGACCGGGTCCACCCGCTGAATGTCCTGGAAAATAGTGTCCGCCACCCGCTGGGCCATATTCCCCTCCGGGTCGCCGGGGAAGGAGCGGTTCAAATCCTCCTGTCCGGTGACATAGCGGGAGCGGGGGTCGGCCTCGGCCCCCCAGCGGTTGGCCGGGGAGAGGATATGGACGGTGCCCGCCTTGATGCCCACCTTTTTGACCAGGTTTCCGGTCATCCACCCGGCGATCTCCCCACCGTGGACGCCGGCCACGATATAGATGGTGGGGCCTTCCTCCTCGCCCTGGAGGACCACCACCTCGTTCTCCACATCGGTGCCCTCGCCAATTTTATAGGAGCTCACCTGGGTGGGGTAGTCGTTCAAAAAGTAGTCGCCGAAATCCCGGGGCAGCATCTGCTCAGGGTCAAAGTCATAGGGGGGATCCATCACCACCTGCGTCCCCACCTCCGGGCGGTTGATGCCCTCCCGGCGGCCGTACTCCTCCTGCTGCCCGGAAGAGGCGCCGGGGCTGCCGGAGCCGGAGACAGAGGCCTCTCCGCCGCCGGCGGGGGCGCAGCCGGCCAGCATCAGCAGGGCCAGGCACAAGCTCAGGGTTTTCCGTTTCATTGGCTGTCCTCCCTTCTTCCGTCAGGCGGGGGGCATCAGGTAGGGGCCGATGTCCTCCATCATCTCGCCGTAGGAGGGCACATTTCCGATGACCAGCGTGCCCATGCCGTTTTCGGTGAAGGCGGCGGCAAACTGCATCACGCCGGTGACGTGGCGGGCCACCCGCTCGGAGATGGAGCGGCCGCTCTCGTCATAGCCATAGTCATATAGGCGGCCCAGCTCCGCGGCCCTCAGGTAAAATTTATCCACGCCGGTGACCACCAGCTCCTCGTTGGTGGCCCCCCGCAGGCGGCCCTGAGAGGGGTTGGAGGTCTCCATCAGCAGGGCCAGGGTGTCGGTGTAGTCGCCCAGCTCCCGGTGGGTCAGGCCGTGGAGATTCTCCGGGGACAGCTCCATCCCGATGGACATCCCCTGCAGCTCCATATTCAGCCGCCCCAGCGTGCCCAGGTCGGCGGCCCGCTGGTGGGCCACCAGAGTGTTGATGGTGGGGTACTCGGGGGAGGCCTCGTGCAGGTCCACGGTGATGTCAATCTCCTCGGTGCGAATCAGCTGGGTCACGCCGTAGCTCATCTTCTCGGTGAAGGTGCCGTCGGTGCGCCCGGGATAGGAGCGGTTAATGTTCCGGGTCTCCGAGCCGGACAGCCGCTGCCCGGAGGAGGCGTGGACATAAATCTCCGGGTCGGGCCACTGGTGAATGGGGTTGGTGGCCCGGGACCCAAAGCGGAACCATCGCTCGCCGTTGGGGGTGTCGATGGTAAAGCGCATGGGCGCGCCCTCCTGGGGGTCGGTGCAGGTCATGGCGCTGTTGTTGGTCCGGGGGATGACGTACAGCGTGCCCTGCTCCGGGACCGCGTTTTCAATCAGCAAAATTGCGGCCACCAGGCCGGAGGGCTCGTTGGGGTGGGTGCCGCCCAGCACCAGCATGGAATCCCCCTCTTTCTCCCCCTGGAGCACATACACCTCCGTGTCGCCGGCGGTGTCCTTCAAGTCGGGATACCAGTCGGACAGCATCCGAATCTCGGTCACGCCGGGGCCGGGGTAGATGGGTTCCACCTCCCGCATGGAGAGAAATTGGGTGGCGAGGTATCCGATGGCGGCCGCGGAAAAAGCCATCAGGATAACGGCGGACAGCCAGCTCTTCTTGACCATAATCTTCACTGCGTCCACCCCCTCATTTGATCAGCAGCAGCCGGAGAATCAGCGGAACAATCACCAGCGCCGCGTCAATCTGGTTGAACAGATTCTTCTCCCGGACCATGTTCCTGATGATAAAGACGAGCAGGAATAGGACCAGTCCCAAGTAGACATACAGTAACATACGCGTCTTCCTCCCATCTTTAAGTCAGAAATCCCAAACTACCGGACTTCAGCAGCGTGATCAGGCCGTACAGGACGCAGACCACAAAGGGAATCACGCAGTAGCGCAGGACCCTGGAGTACTTTTGCTCCACAATCTGGGCGGCGTAGTTGCCGGCCAGGGCGGTGGGGGGCATCAGGTCGCCCATGGAGCAGATGAAGGACAGGGCGGCGGCGATGATAATCTGATCGCCGGTGTCCAGCAGGGCCAGCAGGAAGGGCACGCCCAGCACGGAGGCCGCGCCGTAAGAGGACACGGCGCCGAAGGCGGGCATGACCAGGCAGATGGCCGCGTACAGCATAACCATGCCAAAGCCGAAGCAGCTGACCACAATGTAGCCGCGCACGCCGGTGAGGGTCATGACCTGGATGAACATCCCCACGCCCATCAGCTTGCCCAGCACGGGGATGGTGGTGTTGATGGCCTCGGAGGCCACCTCAAGGGCGTTGAACCGGCGGCCGGTAAACAGGCCCACCACGCTACCGATGAAGAAAATCAGGGGCATCCCCAGGTTGGGGAAGAGGTTGGGCAGGGCCCGTCCGCCCACCATCAGGACAATGACCACCAAAATGGGGATATACAGCTTCAGGCCGTACTGTTTGCCGATGTCCAGGTTGAGGCCGTCCTTCAGCTTGTCAAACTCCAGATGGCGGCAGTAGCGCAGGCCGATAAAAAGAACGGTGAATATGGCGCAGGGGAAGGTCATAAACACCAGGGGAGCTTCAAATCCGATATAGGGCATATCCACACCGCCGGCAATCAGCATGGCGGGGATATTCACAGGGGGGGCGGCCATGCCCATAATGGAGCCGACGGCCAAAATCGCGCCGGTCTGAGCGGCGGGGATGCCCATCAGCAGCAGAATGGGGGCCACAATGGCGCCGGCGGAGAGCACGGCGGCGGTGGAGGACCCGGTGATCATACCGGGGAACATGATGATCAGCATCAGCAAAATCAGCATGACGGCGGGGACCTTGTAGAATTTCGAGACGATGACGGCGTTCAGCGCCTCCAGGGCGCCGGACTTCTGAATGACCGTCATGAAAATCATCGCCATGGAGATAATCAGGATGGTGTCCATGTACACGAAGGTGCCTTCAAACAGGTGACGCAGGGGCACGCCCTGGCCAGCCACCAGCGCGCCGGCCACAGCTCCGGCGACCATGGAGAGGCTGACGGGCAGCTTCAGCAGGAAGTTTCCCAGCAGGAAAACGCCCAGCATGGTCAAAAATACAATCAGCTCAATGTCCAAGCAAAATGCCTCCCTTTATGCAGCACACTCAGCGGGGGGTGGAACGATATAATCTCCTCTTCATTCCTTCTTCTTCCGTGCAGCCTGTTTTGTGGGAGGAGGCTCCCCGTTTCACAAGGGAGCCTCCTCATGTTCCGGCGCGGACAGCGCGCCGGGAAACGCTCAGCCGAAGATCTCCTGCAGCGGGGTCACAGCGTCGGCGATGGAGTACAGCAGGGTGATGGGCACACCGGCGTCGGTGGCGGCGTCGGTGAACTTGCCGTCGTCGTTGCCCTCTTCCACCACCATGACATAGTCGGCCTCAGCCAGAGCCATGTCGTTAAACTGGTCGGACAGGGTGCCGCGGCGGGCCGCGCCGCCCAGGTGGGCCACAATGACCGTGATATCGTTGTCGGCCACAGTCTGCATAATGGCCTCGGCCCGGGCCAGCTCGTCCTCCTGGGAGATGCCGGCCGCGCCCAGACCCTTGGAGGAGGCGCCGCTGGCGATGATGACAGTCTTGTAACCGGCCACTTCCTCGGCGGAGGCGGTGGCGTTGAAGGTGTAGTCAGCGCCCACCTTCTTCATCAGCGCGTCCAGCATGGACACGTCGGCGCTCTGGCCGATGGAGGTAATCAGCACGGGGGCGACAACCTGCTCCTTGGTAAAGGTGCCGTTCTCGGTGACCACACGGCTGCTCTCGCTGGTGCGGAAGGTATAGCCGCCCTCGGCGCCGGAGCCGCTTCCGGAACCCTGACTGGCGGCGGGGGGATTGGACGCGGCGGAGCCGCCGCCGGTCGTACCGCTGCCGCTGCCGCCGCGACACGCGGCCAGCAGCAGGCTCATGGTGAGCGTGGCGGCCAGCAAAGCACACAGTTTGCGATTTTTCATTGTTGTTTCCTCCTAAGAAATTTCTCGTATATGCAAAGTCCCTCCGGGACGATGCAACTTACCGGGTCCCCCGGCCGTCAGGCCAGGGACTTCAGGGTGGACTCCAGGCCGTTGGCAATCATATCCTGGGCGTCGGGCAGGCCGGAGATTTTCAGGGGCTTGTCGGGATACATGGTGTCAAAGGCGTTGATAATCTCCGCGCTCATGCTCATGTGGTAGGCGGTGCGCTTCTCGATGGGCCAGCCGCTCTCGTCAAAGTCGGAGGAGTTGGGGAACAGGCCCGCCCGGTGCATGGCCAGATAGTTGCCGGACACGCCCTCCTTGAACAGCTCCTCGGTCATCTTGTCGTGGTAGCTGCCCATGGCGGGGTTACAGGTCTCAAACAGGGTGCACAGCGCGTCGGTGTTGTCGCCCAGGCCCCGGTGAGACAGGCCGTAGGAGGTCTGTCCGGATATCTCCATCTTCAGGGGCAGGTTGTTGATGACGCAGTTCATCACCGCGGTAGAGCCCAGGGGCATGGCGTTCTCATGGACCACCAGGGTGTTAACCAGCGTGACGGACTCCGCGCCGGCCTCGTGGCCGTCGTAGATAAAATCGATGCCCTCGGTCTGGATGAAGTTATAGATGGCCCAGCAGGTGGCCTCGGTGAGGTAGCCGTCCTCCACGCCGGGGTGGTTGCGGTTGAGGTTGCGAATCTCGGCAATCTCCTCGTGCTTCAGCTCCCGGTTGGAGGTGTTCAGATGGTAGTTGGGATCGGGCCACTGGTGCACCGGGTTTGAAATCCGGGTGCCGATGCGGAAGCTGCGGGTGGTCCCGTCGGGCAGGTCGAACGTCATGGTGTTGGCCTGACCCAGCAGCGGCTGGGTGTGGCTGTAGCCGCTGTTGTTGGCGTGGACCATGATATAGAGGGTGCCCTCCTCGCACTTCACGTTCTCCAGATAGGTGACGGCGTTGAGCATGGACCCCACCTCGTTGGTGTGGGTGCCGCCGTAAATCAGCGCCTTCCCGCCGGGCACGCCGCTGTCAAACTCATAGATTTCCACGTCGTTGTAAGTGCCCTTCAGGTTGGGGTTATAGTCGCTGAGCTTCAGCACATTTGTGATATTCGGGTTTCCGGTGTAGAACACATCGTTTTGCAGCTGGCCCAGATAGATTCGCCCCGTGACCACACAAATCACGGCCACCACGGCCAGCACCACGATGTTTTGCAGCAAATTCCTGTTTTTCATATGCGCTCCCTCCCTACTTGATCATCAGCGCGCGCAGGATCAACGGGAAGCTGATCAGGCCCAGGCACATCACATGGGCCAGCGATTTTTCTCGGACGATATCCCAGACCACCAGCAAGGCAAGGACAGCCACGATGATGCGGAAGATGATATACAGCGCAGAAATCATTCTCGTCCCCTCCTTAAATCATCAGGAATTTCAAGGGAGCGGCCAGGAACACAATGACCGCCGCCACAAGGACCAGCACGGTAATCACATTGCGCCGGGCCACCTGAGGGCCGGTCACGCCGGTGACCTCAAGCTGCTGGCACACACACTCCGCCAGGCCGCCCCGGAGGGACAGCAGGAAGCTCATCCCCACGGCCAGGCCCAGGGCCATCATCAGCACCTCAGAACTTCCGTAGCTGGAGTTGCTGACCTGGTAGACAGCCAGCCCACCCAGCGTGTAGGCGAAGGGGGTCCCCAGCAGCAGGCCGGCCGCCAGCAGCAGCACGCCGAACACCACGGCAATCAACGTGGGATTCACCGCCGCGATGGCCAGCTGAGCGGCGATGGTGCCGTTGACGCCAACCGTGTTGAACACCTCCACCACGCTGGCCAGCGCCAGCAGCATGGCCAGCTCGATGGCCACATGGCGGATGCCGTCGGCGGTGGTGACCAGGGGGTTCGCTCCCTTGACCTTGCACAGCAGGGCCAGAATGAAACCAATCACATAGATGACCGGATAGCTTCCAAAGTAAGGCACCGCGAAGTACAGGAAGTTGTACACGATAATCAGGGCAAAGACCACCGCCAGGGGGACCAGGCACACGGGGCTGCCGGACTTGTCCGCGCTGGAATCGGCCTCCAGGCCGCCCAGCACCCGCCGGCCGGCCAGGGCGCAGTATACCACCAGCGCCGGGAGGACGGCAATCAGCAGGGGCAGGAAATAGCCCTCAAAGGAGGCGGGGTACAGGCCTTGACGGGCGATGGTGAAGCCCATGGCGGGCACGCACAGGGGGGGCAGCAGCATCCCGAACAGGCTGCCCATGGTCACCAGCTCCACCACCTTGCTCTTCTCCAGCCCCTTGTCCAGCAGGTAGCGCCCGGCCAGCAGGCCGGTGGTGGCCACGCTGGCCATGACGGTGCCGGTGAGCATACCGGGCAGGCCGATGAACAAAATCATCAGGAACATCTGGGCGGCAGGCCCCCGCTTGACGGAGATAAGCTTGTTGAACAGATACTGGAAGGTGCCGTTGTTATACAGCAGATAGGAAAACGCCGCGCCGCACAGCACCCACATCAGGCTGTCCACATAGACGAAGGGGCCCTCGGTCACTTCCCGCAGGCGGAAGCCAAGTCCGGCCACCAGACAGGTAATCAGGCCAGACAGGAAAATGACGGGGGTGATGAGGCCCTGCCTGCCTTTGAACAGCACGCTGGCCACCGCCACCACAGCCAGCATCACAGCCAGCAGCAGATACGCTTCAGTCAGATTCACTACTTATCACTCCTTACACTCATTCCGGTCCCGGCGGAACGTCGCCGTCCCTGGCCGGGCAGAAATCCGGAGACACTTAAGGGAGGATGGCTTTCGGTATTGTGCCGCCCAGGCGCCCGGGAGGAGGTCACCCCGGGCAGCCTGGACGGTGCTCTCATCGGGAGAGCAGGACATAGCGGTCTTTAGAGGGAGGTCAAATCAGAGGTGTCAAATCTCATCAATAGGCCAAAGCCTTGTAGCCGCGTCTGGGGTCAGCGCCGGCATAGAAGATTCCGTTTTCACGGTCCAGATAGATGGCAGCAATACCGCCAACAGCCATATTGTAGTCCCCAACGTCGTTCATCTCATAGCCCAGGGCCTCCAGGTCGGCGACCAAAGAGGCATCAAAGCGCGGCTGCTCGATGGAAATCGTGGCGGGCGAACTGGCACCGGAACGGTTGATCGCCATAGCGCGGGGATAGTTGATGGCCTGCTGAATGTTCATATCATACAGCAACACATTGTTGATAATGGTCGCAACTGCGGGCGGGATGGCCAGAGAGCCGGGGGAACCAACCGCCATAATGGGGTTGCCCTCGGAATCCAGGACCAGGGAGGGGGAAATGGTGGAGCGCACGCGCTTACCGGGCATCACATAGTCGGGGCTGTCCGGATTCTCATGGTCCAGGTTACCGATGTGGCTGTTGTAGTAGAAGCCCAGGCCAGGAGCCATGAATTTGCAGCCCCAGCCGTTGCCCAGTGTGTTGGTGGTGGACACGATGTTTCCGTACTCGTCAATGACGGCGATATGGGTGGTGTGCTGGCTGTCTTCTGCCGTAGCCTCCAGCTTGGTAACAGGCAGGTCAGTCTGGGGCACGGTTTCCATCGCCTTCATGTTATCCATGGTAATCAGTTCGGCACGCTCTGCGGCGTACTCCTTGGAAATCATCTCGTCAATGGGCAGGTCGAAGAAAGCCGGGTCGCCGATATAGGTGTAAGAATCCACCAGGCCAATGCGGCAAGCCTCGTTGAAGATATAGTGATACTCCAGGCTGTCGCGGTCATACTGGGCGATGTCCATCTCTTCCATGATGTTCAGCATCAGCAGCAGCCAGTCGCCGCCGTTGGACGGAGGCGGAACCGTGACGACCTCATAGCCGTAGTAAGTGCCGCGGATGGGTTCGCGCTCAGCCACAGTGTAAGAGGCCAAGTCCTCCATAGCCATCAGGCTGCCGTTAGCCTGAAGGCCCTCCACCATCTTCTGGGCCAGCTCGCCGGTATAGAACTCCTCGATACCGCCGTCAGAGATGGCCTGCAAGGTGTCGGCCAAGGGCTCGTTCTTGAAGATATCACCAGCGGAATAGGGGATGCCATCGTTGGTGTAAATGGCCAGGGCCTCTTCGCTGAAGTTGTCATAGTTATCCATAATCGCGGTGGCCAGGCGCTCCTCCATGGGGAAGCCCTCACGGGCCAGCTTAATGGCGGGAGCCATGACTTCCTCGCGGCTCATGGTGCCGTATTTCTCCAGGGCGGTCAGCAGACCCATAACCTGGCCGGGCACCGCGGCATTTTTCGCCGTGGCCGAATCGGTCTCCGGATTGTACCAACCAGGCTGAACAGCCACGGGCACGGTCTCCATGTACTCCAGAACCTCATAGTCATGAGAATCGGCCAGATAAATAGTCATCATACCGCAGCCGCCAATGCCGCTCAGGTTGGGTTCGCAGACACCTACCGCAAAGGCAGTGGCCACGGCGGCGTCCACAGCGTTGCCGCCAGCTTCCAGAATCTCCAGGCCCGCCTGAGACGCATACAGGCTGCCGCTGGAGACGCCGCCATGCTGTCCGATAGCTCCGTTGCCAAACTCGTCCCCCTCCATGGTGTCGGGAATTTGGGGAGTGTCAGGCTCAGAAGTACCGGGGGTGCCGCTGCTGGCAGGGGGATTGCTGCTGGCAGCAGGTTCCTGCGGAGCGCAGCCTGCAACCATGGACAGCATCATCGCAGCAGACAAAATCAGTGCGCCGATTTTGGCCATTGTGCTTGTTCTTTTCATGTGCTCTCCTCCTTCAAATTGAGTTTGTTCCGCTTGCTCTCTTCTTTTGACTCCACAGACAAATGCTTCCTGTGACCGCTCTCCTTGCACAGCCACAGGTGACCGCTTCACTCCTCCTTCCCAATACAGCCTTCTCAAGCCACCGGCACGCCGTTTCTTTTTGCCGGTTTGTTGTGTTTTTGTACATATATGATGATATACCAGCAGGCTCTTCTGTTCAATTTTTTCTCTTTTTTATCTGAGTGAAACTGTATTTTTTTCAAATTTCTTTTCGCATTTTCGGCATTTTTCTTTGTATTTTGTTTTATTTTTTTAATTTTATCCGGTGTAATTACACTATTATGCCGCTTTTGCTGTTATATTCAAAACTTTTTAGCAAGTTAGTACTTTTTTGTGAAATAGCCTGTCCCATCGTTTTATCCGTCATGAAATATTTTCTCTACTATCCTTCATTCTTCGATGGCCTTTGCCCTATTTCTCCGCCATATTAACGCTCTTCCGCTTTTTGCAAAGAAAAAAGGCCCCCAGCCACCGCCAGGGACCCGCCTGCCTATTCCATTGTTCCAGTCAGCCTGTATTTCTGCTTGGGGCGGCCTATCTTGCCGTACTTCTGACTCACCTCCACCATATCGTTGGCCGCCATATACTGCAAATACCGATAGGTGGTCTGATACGCCAGCCCCGTCTCCTCCGCGATGGTCTCCACCGGCAGCGGGTCCCGGGCCTTCTTCAGGCACCCCACAATCAGCTCCAGCGTCCCCCGGCCAATCCCCTTCGCCAGCTCCTCGTTGCCCTGCCGGCTCTCCATCAGACGGATATGTAGCTTGATGCGGGAAATGATGTCCAGCGCCTTCACCGGCTTGAGGATAAAATCCGTGGCTCCAGCCTCCAAAAACGCGTCCGCCACCTCCTGGTTGTCCTCCACCGTGAACACCAGCAGCGGCACCCGGGTGTTCTCCTTGCGCAGCATCCGCACGCCCTTCACCCCATTGATTTTGGGCAGATGGTAGTCCATGACCACCAGGTCCGGGCGGTGCTGCCGGAATTTCCGCAGCCCCTCTTCCACGTCGCCGGCGGAAATGGCCTCCCACCCCTGGCACTCAAACACCGCCTTCAGGGCGTACTGAATCTGTTCCTCGTCGTCAATGGTCAAAATCCGCAGGGGACGGCTATGCTTTTCCATACTTCCTCCCTCTATCCGTCGCCGCCGGAATCCGGCAGGCATCTCGTTCCTCTTCTCTTCTCCCGGGCGCACAGCCCCAGCAGGACCGCCGCCGCCAACACGCCCGCCGCGATGGGCTGCGGCGGATAGCGCAGCTGGTAGTATACCCCGCTCTCCCCCGGCTCAGGCCACTGAACCGGGTCGTAGGGCATATCGTACTCTGACACCAGCTGTTTCACATTCAGCAGGTTGATGACCGGTATTCCCCCGGCCAGATACCGCTGCACCAGGCCGCTGTCCTCCACCAGGCGGACCCGCCGCCCAGGCTCCAGAAGCCCCTGGCCCAGGCCGATGCCCACCTCGCCCCGGCCCATGGAGGTCACGTTGCCCCCCACCGCCACAAAGCAGTCGATGGGCCCCAGCTGGCGGTACAGCGCCTGACGCCGCGCCAGGTTCTTCTGATAGTCCGGCTCCTCCATCAGCTCCAGCCCGGCCGCCCGCAGCCGGGCGGAAATCTCCTCCACCAGGGCCGGTTCCATGCCTCCGCCCACGTCCTGGCCGCCGCCCAGGGTGACCAGGGCGCTGTCTGTCTCCAGCACCTCGTCCTCCACCAGGCGGTGGGCCATCTCGGGAAAGGTCAGCCTCGGGTCGTTGGCCCCGTAGGTGGACGCCCCCACCGAGGAGATGTAAATCAGCTTCAGCCCCATCACCTGGCAGGCGGCAATCACCGCCAGGTCCATGGCCGGAAAGGAGCCGGAAAAGCCCGCGCCCACCGTGTCCCCCGGCTCCAGGCCCGCCTGGCTGAGCAGCCGGACGCACAGCGCGCCCATGTCGGGCCAGGCGGTGGTCCGTTTGGCCTCAATGGCGCCCAGGGTGGTGGTGATGCCGGTGTAGCTCTCTCCTATCAGGCCTGTCTGGTGGTGGTCCAGCTCGCTCAGGGGGATTCCCAGCTCCTCCCGGTAGCCCCGCACCCGCCGGAAGCACTCCTCCAGCAGGCGGGCAGCCTCCAGCTGGGCGTCCGCGCAGGGGGTGCGGACCCTGGTCCGCCCCGCCCAGGCCGCCGCCAGGGCGCAGCCCACCGCTACGCAGCAGGCCAGCAACAGGGCCACTATCCGCCGCTGTCTGTCTCTTCTGCTCATACCGGAAACACCTGCATTCCCCGCCACATCATGAACAGCGCCAGCACGCCCACCACCGCGGCCAGGGAGACCAGGGACTTGACCGGCCCCTGCCGCTCAAGCTCCTGGGCGATGATGCCCGGCACCAGCACGCCAATCATCCCCGGGTCGTAGGGCAGCACCCCGGAGCCGGTCACCGCCAGGTTCAGGGCGAACGAGAGCAAAATCATGACTGCGAACCGCCGCCGGCCGTACAGAATCATCACCCGGCCCAGAAGCTTCCCCACCCCCCAGGCCGCCAGGGCAATCAGCAGGGTGTACACCACCCGGCCGGGGGTCTGAAGGCACAGGGCGATATAGCCGGGCACAATCAGGCCGGCGGGGGACAGGCCGGTGAGCTCCACAAACAGCAGGCTCAGCGCCACACCGGCCAGCACAATCTCATAGTACATCCGGCGTCCCCACCTCCTTCACAAGCTCCATCAGCCGCTTGCCCGGGCCGGCGATGTTGCCCACGGCAAAGACCAGCGCGTCCGGTCCCACCCCGTCCAGCGGCAGCTGCTCCGCCCTTGGGAACAGCCGCACCGGCGTGTCCGGCAGACGGCGGCGCAGCTTTCCGCGCACCGCCTGCTGGGCGGCCCCTGTCAGCCAAATCTCCCCGGCTGGCAGGGCCTGGGCCACCAGAAGCATATGCTCTGTGCGGTAGCCCCGGTCGGGCCGGTTGTTGATGAGCAAAATCAGCTTCCTGTCCCGGTAGGCCGGCAGGGCGGCCACACGGCGGTATATCAGCTGGGTAGACTGGGGGTCGTTGGCCGTCATGGCGTTGACAAAGGCTCCGCCGCCAGGCAGGCGGTAGGCGGAGAGCACATAGGGGTCCGGGTGGTAGCGGGCCATCCCGGCCAGCGCCGTCTCCCGGTCCACCCCCACCCGCTGGCACACCGCCAGGGCCAGGGCCACATTTTCCGGAAAGTCCAGCGCCGGCAGGCGCCCGTCCGGCCGGGCCAGCTCCACCCGGCATTCCCGCGCGCGGCCGTTGCGGCGTATCCGGTCCACAAACTTCTCGTCCGCCGTGTACAGCACGCCCCCTCGCGGCAGGGTGCTGCACAGGCTGTCGCAGATTTCCTCCAGGGTGGGTCCCATCTCCTCGGTGTGGTCCAGCCGCACATTGGTAATCACCCCGATGTCCGCCCGCACCATCCGGTCCTGAGAGACCGCCTGGAGCGCAGGCGCCACGGCCATGCACTCAATCACCAGAATCTGCGCGCCCTCCCGGACCGCCCGGCGGACCATCCGCACCTGCTCCCGGATGTTGGCCCGCCCCCGGCGGAACAAAGGCCGCTCCACGTTGTCCGTGCCGATAACCATGGGGACGCTCCCGGTGGTCTTGCAGAACACAGACCAGCCTCCGGCCCGCAGGCCGCCGTCAATCAGCCTGGTCACCGTGGATTTCCCCCGGATGCCGTTGACGTAGATGACGTGAGTCAGCCGCTCCCGGTCCCGCCGGACCTGCCGGTCCTCCCAAATCAGCAGGACAAACAGCAGAGCTGTCAGCCCCAAAATCAGCGCCGTCACGGGCCACCCCCCTTTCCTCGCCCGGTGGGGGATGCACCCGCCCCCGGCGGGCGCTGTTTTGTCCTTCATTATAGCATTCTATCCCCCGCTTTACAACCGGCTCCTCCCCTGTCAGGGCCCTTCGGGGATTTATTCCCATATTTATCTCTTCTTCCTGGCGCTCATAGGGAACGCGCCCCGCTGTGAAACAGCGGGGCGCGCCTGAACTCTCTGTGCGCTACGGCTGGCCGTACCAGCGCGTGAAGCGGTATGTTGACACCTCACCGGCAAACCCGAGGGACCGGTAGCGCCAAACGGGGGGCCCGCAGCCGTGTTCAATCCACGATGCGCCTGATCTCCTCCAGATTCGCGCTGCACAAGGCTCCCATGTTCCGGAAAATCTTATCCGCGTCCCAGTCCCACCATTTGAGCCGCAGAAGGTAGTCCGTCAATTCCTCATCAAACCGGCGGCGAAGCACTTGGCAGGGATTTCCGCCCGCAATCCAGTAGGCGGGAACATCCTTTGCCACAACAGAGTTGGCGGCAATGATCGCGCCGTCGCCGATGTGGACCCCGGGCATGACGGTGACATTTTGCCCAATCCACACATCGTTCCCCACCACCGTGTCGCCCTTGAAGGGCAGCTGCTCCCGCGCCGGAGTATACCGCTCCCATCCGCCGCCCATGAGGTTGAAGGGATAGGCCGTCACGCTGTTCATTCTATGGTTGGCGCCGTTCATGACAAATTCGATTCCCCGCGCGATGGCGCAGAATTTGCCGATAATGAGCCGGTCGCCCAGAAATTCATAGTGGTGCGTAACGTGCTTTTCAGACTCTTCCGCGCCGTCTATGTCATCATAGTAGGTGTAATCCCCCACGATGATATTGGAGCGGGTAATCACATTTTTGATGTAGACAATCTGCCTGAGCTTCTCATTTGGATAAATGCGGTTCGGATCTGGTCCTGTCATCCGCTTTCTCTCCTTTCATAACTCCCGATGGGCGCGCGCCGTCCCCGCCCGCCCCGGGGCTGCGCCTATGGCCGGGGCGGCAGAGAGGGCATCGATTGCATAAAAGGTTCAGCCTTGCAAGGAATAAGGCCCCTTTTGTTTTTTATATTTTGCAATTAAATCCTTGTGTTCTTCCATGATTTCATAAGTATATATTTTAGGCATGGTAGACTCTCTGACCATCTTCCAAAGGACAGCCGCGGCCTTTAATTTGTTTGAATACGCATCGCTCCTATGGTCCGCGCAAAAATCTTTCAGAAATTTATTCCACTCACAGGACGAATTGTCATATTTGGCATAATCTGAATTATGATAATATAGGTCCAGCAAATCTTTTATGGTAAAGTTTTCATCCTGCTCCCGTTTGACTTTGCGCCATGCAGCAGCCATATCCGCATTAAATTTGAACTTTTCAATCCCTGTTAATTGAGAAAAATATGCTCTGAATCTGGCATTAAAGGAAAAGCCACAAGCCAGTAACGGAGAGTCTAACGTTATTTCCTGGGCTTCATCTTTTGTTTTTATCGTTCCTTTTTTCGCGATTATATGCCCTTTGAAATACGCCTCAATCGTTTTATTTAGCTCTTGTTTCGTTCCGGTGTGGTTAATTCCTAATCGCTTGCAGATTGCCGATAGCTCTTCCCGATACCAATAGTATCGGATAAAATCGCTATATGCTGTGATTGCTTCAAATTCTGGTCTATGTCCCATAATACACCTCTAACATCAGTCCAATCAGCATTTTTACCTGCCCCGCCAGGGGCGGGAAAAGGACTTAAACCTCAGGTACCATAGCAAGCGGCCGCGCCGCTTGCCAGTCTGTCCCGCGGCCACTGGGGACAAAGCCCCAAACGAAAGCCCGCAAGCCCGAATAAAGCGGGCTTGCGGGGGAAACCATTTACTCCCACTCAATGGTGCCGGTGGGCTTTGGCGTCAGGTCGAACAGGACCCGGTTGACTCCTCTGACCTCGGCGGTGATGCGGGCGGTGATGTGCTCCAGCAGCTCAAAGGGCACATTCTCCACCGTGGCCGTCATGGCATCCACCGTATTGACCGCCCGGATGATGGCGCACCACTCGTCAGCCCGCCGGTTATCCCGGACGCCCACCGACTTTATGTCAGGGATGACGGTGAAGTACTGCCACACCTTGCCCTCCAGGCCGTTTTTGGCAAACTCCTCCCGCAGGATGGCGTCGGACTCCCGCACCGCCTCCAGCCGGTCCCGGGTGATGGCCCCCAGGCAGCGCACCCCCAGGCCGGGGCCGGGGAAGGGCTGGCGGTAGACCATGGAATCGGGCAGGCCCAGGGCCTTTCCGCAGGCGCGCACCTCGTCCTTGAAGAGCATCTTCAGCGGCTCCACCAGCTCAAAGTCCAAGTCCTCCGGCAGGCCGCCCACATTGTGGTGGGATTTGACCGCCTTGACGGTCTTGGTCCCAGACTCGATGATGTCGGGATAGATGGTGCCCTGGCCCAGGAACTGGATGCCGTCCAACTTCCGGGCCTGCTCCTCAAAGACGCGGATAAACTCCGCCCCGATAATCTTCCGCTTGCGCTCCGGGTCGTCCACCCCGGCCAGCTTGTCCAAAAAGCGGTCCACCGCGTCCACATAGACGAGGTTGGCGTCCATCTCGTCCCGGAACACCTTCACCACCTGCTCAGGCTCGCCCTTGCGCAGCAGGCCGTGGTTGACATGGACGCAGGTGAGCTGTTTGCCCACGGCCTTGATGAGCAGCGCCGCCACCACCGAGGAGTCCACCCCCCCAGACAGGGCCAGCAGCACCTTCTTGTCCCCCACCTGGCGGCGGATGAGCTCCACCTGGTCGGCGATAAAGTTGTCCATATTCCAGTTGGCCTGGGCGCCGCACACCCCGAACACAAAGTCGGACAGGGCCTTGCGGCGGGCCTCCCCGTCCTCGGGCCAGGGGGCGTCCCCTTTGTGGCCGGCCATCAGCACAGGCACCGGGGCGTTATAAATGCCCGCGTCCACATCGATCTCCACGCCGTCCACCACCCGGTTGGGTCCGCCATTCAGGATGACGCCCTTCACATTGGGCAGGGCGGCCAGCTCCTGGGGCGTAATGTCGTGGGGGTGAATCTCGGAATAGACGCCCAGGGCCCGAATCTCCCGGGCCAGGCGGGGGTTCTCTTCACTGCCTAAGTCCAAGACAACGATCATATCCTGCTTCATGGGGTGCGCAGCCTCCTCTTGATTTGGTGATTTATCTTACCACAAAAAGGTCCCCGGACGCAAGGGGCGCCCCTCCTGTCACTGCAAGCTCCGGTAAAACCGCCGCAGCCGGACGGCCAGCGCCCGGGGCTGCTCCCGGTTGATCTCCCGGCCGGACAGCGCAATCTGGTCCGCCTGTGCCCCGGGAATCCCCCGGCACAGCAGGGCGGCCTGTCTCCTGCTCTCCTCGTCCAGCTGGCCGTATAAAATCAGGGTGGGACAGGACAGTTCCCCCAGCCGCCCGGAGAAATTCTGCATCCCAAAGGACCAGCACAGGCGGATAATCTCCCGCTTGCGCAGACCGCTGTCCCGGAAGGACCGCTCCGGCATGATGCGGAACATCCCGTTTTGAAACAGCACGGCGGCCAGGGAGCTTTTGCACCGGCCGGACGCCAGCACCAGGGAGGACACCCGCTCCGGGTGGTCCAGGGCGTAATGCAGAGCCAGCATGGCCCCCTGCCCCTGGCCGCACAGCTCCAGCGGCCCTTCCACCTGCCCGCAGTAGCTGGAAAAAGCCCCATACAGCGCTCCGTAACCGGCCCCGTGCGCCCGAATCATCTCCCCCAAATCGGGCCGCAGAGTCTGCTCCTCCAGCTCCTCCAGGGTCTTGTCCCAGATGGACGGACTCTGCCCCACGGCGTGTACAAAAACCTTCATGTGCTCCTCCTAAAACTCCACACCCCGGCGGGCGGGGATTCCCCGGCAGAAGGGGTGCTTCTCACAGCGCATCTCAGTGGCGTAGTCCGCCGCCGCCAGCATCCATCCGGCCGGCTCCCGGCCCGTGAGGACCACCTCCCGGCCCTCCGGCCCCTCCAGCACCGCCCGGCGCAGCGCTTCCTCGTCCACCAGGCCCGCCGCGCAGGCGCCGCAGGCCTCGTCTAACACCAGCAGGTCCCACTCCCCCTCCAGCGCCCGGGCCAGCAGGGCGGTCTGCCCACGCCGGGCCTCGGCCCGCTCCCGGCCGGACATCTCCCAGGAAAATTTCACCGCTCCCTCCGCTGCAAACACCGCGACGCCCAGCCTCCGCAGCGGCGCTATCTCGCCGCTGGCGCCGTCCTTGAGAAACTGGACCACCGCCGTCCGCCAGCCCCGGCCCACAGCCCGGAGCGCCAGGCCCGCCGCCGCGGTAGTCTTGCCCTTTCCATCGCCGTAGTACAGATGTATCATCTTCCGCCCTCCCCCTTCTGGCCCAGGGCGGCGGCGCAGGAGGGGCCAAAGTACTCCTCCACAAACTCCACCCTCTCCACCTGGAAGGTCCGGCCGTTGAGCCCCTCCAGCGGGCCGGCCGGGGTGGTGAACCGGAAGGCCAGCTTATAGGAGTACAGGGCCTGCCCGTGGCGGCCGTATCTCCGGTTCTCCCGCTCGTTGCCGTACTTGCCGTCCCCCAACAGGGGGTGGCCGGCGGCCGCGAACTGGGCCCTGATTTGATGGGTCCGCCCGGTCATCAGCTGGCACTCCACCAGGGACAGCCCCTCCCGCACCTCCAGCGTGCGGTAGAGGGTGAGGGCGCTCCTGGCCCCCGGCTGGGGCCTGGAACGGACATAGACCTGCTTTTTGACCTCATCCTTGAAGAGAAAGCCCTCCAGCCTGCCTGCCGGGGGGGCCATGGTCCCCCGGACCACGCACAGGTAGTACTTGTCCACCTCACGGTCCCGAATCTTTTGGTTCATGACGCGCAGCCCCTCGGCGCTCTTGGCGGCGATGACGATTCCGCCGGTGTTCCGGTCGATGCGGTTGCACAGGGCGGGGGCAAAGGAGTTCTCCCGGTAGGGGGACCACTCTTTTTTCTGATAGAGATAGGCCTGCAGGTGGGTGAGCAGGGTGTTAACGCGCTCGCTCTCGTCGGGGTGGACCACCATGCCCGGCCGCTTGTCCAGCAGCAGGATGTGCTCGTCCTCATACAGGATATTCAGCCGGGGCTGGTAGAGGGACAAAAAGGCGTTCTCCGGAGCCGGCGTGTCAAAAAATTCATCGTTGATGTAAAGCTCCAGCACATCCCCCTGCGCCAAGCGGGCATCCCGCCTGGACCCCTTCCCGTTCACCTTGACCCGCTTCAGGCGGATATACTTCTGGGCCAGGGGGGCGGGCAGCAGGGGCACCGTCTTGGCCAGCCAGCGGTCCAGCCGCTGCCCGGCGTCGTTCTTGCCCACGGTGAATTCCTTCATGGGGCGCCCTCCTCTCTCCGGCCCGGCCGGGCCGCTGCAAATATTTGACCATATCCGCCCGCGCCTGTCAATAAATTTCGTGGATAAATTCCAGAAAAGTATTTGACATTTCCGGGAGTATTCTTTATAATACTTCCCGTACCATTCTGCGAGTATGGGGTCTGACCCCCGGGGAGGAGCGCCATGCGCCTGGATCTGAGAGACATCATCCACGTTCCGGACGCCAGGAAGGACTTCCGATTCCAGCTGGACCTGTCCGCGCTGGAGTTCTACGGGGGCGAAACGCCCATCGTCCACCCCGTCCTGGTGGAGGGCAGCGTGACCAACCACGCCGGCGCCCTGATGCTGGAGGGCACGGCCAGCTCCCTGCTGGAGCTGCGCTGTGACCGCTGCGGGCGGCCTTTCTCCCGGGAAAAAACGGTGGCGCTGGACAGTCTGGTGGCCCAGGAGTTAGAGGATGACGGGCACGACGGCATCCTGCCTCTGGAGGGCACGGAGCTGGACCTGGACGAGGCGGTAACGACGGCCTTCGTACTGGCGATGGACACCAAAAACCTTTGCTCAGACGACTGCAAAGGGCTGTGCGCCAAGTGCGGGGCCGACCTGAATCTCGGCCCCTGCGGGTGCAAACCTGACGTAGATCCAAGACTGGCAGCCCTTGCGCAGCTGTTGGATAAAGAAGCTGAGTGAGTACCAGAAGCGCCTGGAAGGGCGCGACCGAAGGAGGTGTCACCCATGGCGGTCCCCAAGGGAAAAGTATCTAAGGCCCGGCGCGATAAGCGGCGCAGCTCCCACTGGAAGCTGGAAACTCCCGGTATCGTGACCTGCCCCAAGTGCGGGGCTTACCGGCTGCCTCACCGTATGTGCAAGAATTGCCTGACCTACAACGGCCGGACCTTCGGCCAGGTCGAGGCCCCTACCCAGGCTCAGCAGTAAGTTGCAAGAATAGGCCCTTCCGGCGTATGCCGGAAGGGCTTTATTCTTTTGCAACCCCAGCCGGGCGGGGCGTCTGTTCCCCCAGCTGGAGCTGCTTATAGAAATCCAGGGTCCGGAAGCCCCGCTCCAGCTGGGTGTGGAGATAGGCCTCCCCCGCCTGCCCCAGCTGGCGCAGGCTCTCTGCGTCCAGCCGGAAAGAGAACAGCCGCTTCGGACTGCCGTGGACCAGGTGCTCCAGGGCGGCCACGGCGGCGGCGCTCAGGGGCATGGAGATTCCCTCCCCCATCTCCCACCGGCACCCGGCGCAGTGGAGCGCCCCCTCCCGCAGGTGGAAGCGGGGTTCCTCCGGGGGAGAAAGGCCGCAGACGGCGCAGCCGCCGGCCGCCGGCTCATAGCCGGACAGGCACATACACCGCCACTCGAAGGCCGCCTTGACCAGGGCGGGAGACTTGTCCGGCATCCGGTCCAGGGCGTGCAGGCTGTTCAGGGTCAGGGCCAGCAGCTCCGGGCTGGGCACCCCCTCCACCGCCAGGGTCTCCGCCACCTCGGCGAAATAGCACCCCAGGGCCAGCCGCTCCAGGTCGTCCCGGACCCCCGGAAACAGCCGCTCGGTGCTGGCCTCTTTGACGCTCCAGCGGCCCCGGTAGTCGTAAAGCACCATCTCCGACCAGGCCAGCAGCTGACAGGCTGCGGCGATGGGGCTGCCCTTTTTCCGGCAGCCCCGGGCGGACACGGTCAGTTTTCCATAGTCCTGGGCGAGGACGGTCAGCACCTTGTCGGACTCCTTATAGTCCACCGCCCGTAGGACCAGCGCCTTTGTGGTGGTGTGCACGGGGCAACACTTCCTTATAACGGGCGGCCGCCCGTCAGACTTTTTCCTTCCCGGGAGGGAGGGCCGTCCCGGCCGGCCGGTCCTCCTCCCCCCGGCGCGTCCGCTCCGTCCGGCGCTGGACGGACAGCGCCAGCCAGGCCTCAGGCAGGCCGGTGCTCAAAAACAAACGCCACAGTCCGCCTTCATCCATGCGCGCCAGTCCTCCCTCAAAAACGCTTTGGGATTAGACTGGCCCGCCCGGGGAAAAATATGACCGGGAAATTTTTCTGGCGGATTCCCACGCCCCGCCCTTCTGTGTTGCTCTATTATAGCATCCGGCGGCCATGGCGGCAAGGCCTGAGCGGCCCTTGGCCCCATTCTCCGCTCCCATACGCTGAATCAGATAGACTCCCGCCTGATATTCAAGCGGGAGTCTATCTGATTAGCGGGCGTTGACGTATTTGTGGGGGCTGGAGGTAAAGCCGTCCCGATAGCGGACGGTCACATACATGGTATCCTCCCCGTTGACCAGCTGGACATAGCACACGCCGTCCTCAAACTGGCCGGTGATATCCACGGCCTGGCCCAGCCAATAGACCCAGACCGAGCCGTCGTCCCGGTACTCCACCTCAGGCCGGGAGAGCATCTCCAATATCTCCTCCTCGGTGACGGGGCGCTCCGTGCCGTCCGCCTCGAAGGCCACACCGCCGCCATGGTGGACAGTTCCCGCCTCATCGTCGTACTCCGCACTGTAGCCGCCCGCGCCGTCAAATTCGATGGTCACCGCCGTCTGC
>CASECK010000004.1 GCA_949286295.1 uncultured bacterium
AGCCGCTGCACCGCTCGATGGCGTGGCCCACGGTGTGGCCTAAATTGAGCAGCTTGCGCTCCCCCCGCTCTTTCTCATCCCGTTCCACCACGCCGGCCTTGTAGGCCACGCAGCGGGCGATGACCTCCTCCGGTTCCCGCTCCAGGGCCCCGGCCTCAAAGAGGGAGAACAGCGCCTGGCCCGCCAGCACGCCGGTCTTGATGGCCTCGGCCGCTCCGCAGGCAAAGACCTCCGGGGGCAGGGTCCCCAGACAGGCGGTGTCGCACAGGACGGCGGCGGGCTGCAAAAAGGCCCCGGCCAGGTTCTTCCCGGCCCCGAGGTCCACGGCGGTCTTGCCCCCCACCGAGGAGTCCACCGCCGCCAGCAGGGTGGTGGGCAGCTGGACATACCGGATGCCCCGCAGATAGACGGCGGCGGCAAACCCCGCCAGGTCCCCGGTGACGCCGCCCCCCAGGGCGGCCACGCAGTCCGTCCGGGTCAGCTGGGCCCCGGCCAGCTCCTCCAGCAGACCGGACAGGGTGGTCAGATTCTTGTGCTCCTCCCCCGCCGGAAAAATGTGGGTGCTCACCGTAAAGCCGGCCGCTTCCAGGCTGGCCGCCGCCCGCTCCAGATACAGGGCGGCCACGGTGCTGTCGGCCACCACCGCCAGGTGGCAGGGGGCTAAAATCCGGCCCAGCCTCTCCCCGCAGCGGTCCAGCAGGCCGGGGCCCACCTCCACCTGATAGGGGGGCGCGGTGTTGACATGGATGGTTCTGCTCATATCCTCAATCCCCTTCTTTCCACCTCTCAGCAGCCGCCGGCGGCCAGCTTTTTCTCCCGGCCGTCCCGGAGCAGGGCGCGCAGGGTCTCCCCGTCCCGCTCCTTCAGGGCCTTGGCATACTCCTCCAGGCGGCTGATGAGCCCGTCCAGCTCCTGGCTCAGGAAGTCCGCGTCGTCCAGAAACAGCTCGGTCCACATCTCCTCGTCCAGCCGGGCCACCCGGGTCATGTCCTGAAAGCTGCCGGCGGAGAAGCCCCGGCGGCGCTGGGCCTCGGGGGATTTTACATAGGCGCTGGACACCACATGGGCCAGCTGGGAGGTGTAGGCGATGATTCGGTCGTGCTCCTCCGGGGTGGAAAAGGTGAGCCCGGCAAAGCCCACGTCCAGAAACAGGTCCTTCAGCGTCTCCAGCAGGCGCATATCCGTGCGCTTGTCCGGGGTCAAAATCATGGAGGCCCCCACATACAGGCTGTCGGTGGCGCAGGTGAAGCCGCCTCGTTCCCGCCCCGCCATGGGGTGGCCGCCGATGTAGGCAAAGCCGTGCTCCCCGGCGATGGGGGCGATGGCGCGCACCACCGTCCGCTTCACCCCGCACAGGTCCACCAGGATGGCCGTCTTTGGAATCATGGCCGCGTGCTCCCGGGTCCAGCGGACCGCCGCCCCGGGCCGGACGGCCAGCAGCACCACCTGACACTCTTGCAGGGTCTGCTCGGTCAGCGGCCCGTCCACCGCCCCGCACAGCCGGGCCAGGGTCATGGTCTCCCGGTCGGTGTCCACCCCGTACACGGCGTGACCCGTCCGGCTCTTGATGCTCTTGGCCCTGGAGCCGCCGATGAGCCCCAGGCCGACGATTCCGATATTCATCCCTCAGCCCTCCAGCTCCCGCATGACCTGGTGCAGGCGCAGCAGCTTTTTGGCCAGGGGGTCGAAGGCCTCGGGCCGGAGGGACTGGGGCCCGTCGCACAGGGCGTGGGCCGGGTCGTTGTGCACCTCGATGAGCAGGCCGTCCGCCCCGGCGGCCACCGCCGCCTGGGCCAGAGGCGCCACCAGCCAGCTCTTGCCGGTGGCGTGGCTGGGGTCGACGATGATGGGCAGGTGGGTCAGCTTCCGCAGCACGGGGATGGCCGCCATGTCCAGGGTGTTGCGGGTGTAGTGCTCAAAGGTGCGGATGCCCCGCTCGCAGAGAATCACATTCTCGTTGCCGCCCGCCATGACATACTCGGCGCTCATGAGCCACTCCTCATAGGTGGCGGACATCCCACGCTTAATCATCACCGGCTTGTCCTGGCAGCCCACCGCCCGGAGCAAGTCAAAGTTCTGCATATTCCGGGCGCCGATTTGGATGACGTCCACGTCCTTGAACAGGGGCAGTTGGCTCAGGTCCATCAGCTCGGTGACGATGGGCAGGCCGGTCTCCTGCCGGGCCACCTTCAGGTACTCCAGCCCCACGGCCCCCAGGCCCTGGAAGGCGTAGGGGGAGGTGCGGGGCTTGAAGGCCCCGCCCCGGAGCATGGTGGCGCCGCTGGCCTTGACCGCCTTGGCGATGGCCACCACCTGCTCCTCGCTCTCCACCGAGCAGGGGCCGGCCATGATGGTCAGCGCGCCGCCGCCAATCTGGGTGTTCCCCACCTTCACCACCGTGTCCTCCGGGTGGAACTTCCGGTTGGCGTTTTTATAGGGCTCCTGGACCCGCTTGACGTCCTCCACAATGTCCAGGGCGGCGATGAGGTCCACGTCCAGGGCCGAGGTGTCTCCCACCAGGCCCAGGACGGTGTTCTGCTCGCCGATGCTGGTATGGATGATGATGCCCTTCTCCTGCAGCCAGGCGATGAGACTCTCCAGCTGTTCCCGGTCCGGGTCCCGCTTTAAGATTACAATCATGGTTCTTTTCCTCCTTGCGCCATACAAAAAACGCCCGCGGCCGGCCGGGCCGCGGGCGTCATGTACAACAGTTTCCTGCCGCTGTCAAACTCAGACACGCACCGTTTCAGCCAAACCGGAAAAAGCCTTACCCATAAAATAGGTAAAGCTAAAAAAGCGGTAAAAGCTGTATCCGGTTTTGCCGGCGCGCTTGCTCATGACAACGGTCCGTCCTTTCAGACACTTTGGATGGGTAAAGCATAGCACGTCCCGGGGAAAAAGGAAACTGTCAGCTTTCATCAAATTTTTCCCGCCGCCCGGGATTTTTTTGTGCCTGCAGCCCAAACGCGCCGCCGCCTGGGCGGGGGCGGCGGGCCGGACACTTGCAAAGCGGGCGCAAAAGCATTATAATATGGGACATTGAACGCGCCGCCGCCCGCCGGGGCGCTTGTTGTGAATTTCAAGATTTGATTGGGAGAGGATCACACTATGGAACGCACCACCATCGCCGGCCTCTTTGCCGGACAGGCGCGCCTGGAGGGCCAAACGGTCACCGTGTGCGGCTGGGTCCGCACCATCCGCGACATGAAAACCTTCGGATTTATTGAGCTCAACGACGGCTCCTGTTTCCGGAATTTGCAGGTGGTCATGGACGCCGGCGCGCTGGACAACTATAAGGAGGCCGCCGGGCAGAATGTGGGCGCGGCCCTGATTGTCACCGGCACGGTGGTCCTCACCCCCCAGGCCAAGCAGCCCCTGGAGGTCAGGGCCGTCTCCGTGGCGGTGGAGGGTCCCTCCACCCCCGACTATCCCCTTCAGAAAAAACGCCACAGCGGGGAGTTTCTGCGCACCGTCCAGCATCTGCGTCCCCGGACCAACCTGTTCTCCGCCGCCTTCCGGGTGCGCAGCGTAGCCGCCCACGCCGTCCACTGCTTCTTCCAGGACCGGGGCTTTGTGTATGTGAACACCCCCATCATCACCGGCAGCGACTGCGAGGGGGCCGGCGAGATGTTCCAGGTGACCACTCTGGACCTGGCCAACGTGCCCAAAACCCCGGACGGCAGCGTGGATTACAGCCAGGACTTCTTTGGCAAGCGGACCAGCCTGACCGTGTCCGGCCAACTCAACGCGGAGAACTTCGCCATGGCCTTTGGCAATGTATACACCTTCGGCCCCACCTTCCGGGCGGAGAACTCCAACACCCAGCGCCACGCCGCCGAGTTCTGGATGATTGAGCCGGAGATGGCTTTCGCCGACTTAACCGACTATATGGACACCGCCGAGGCCATGATCAAGCACATCATCCGCACGGTGATGGAGCGCTGCCCCGACGAGATTGACTTCTTCAACCGCTTTGTGGACACGGGGCTGAAGCAGCGGCTGGAGCACGTGGCCGGCTCCGCCTTCGCCCGGGTGAGCTATACCCAGGCGGTGGAGCTGCTTCAGCAGGCCAACGACCGCTTCGACTTCAAGGTGGAGTGGGGCTGCGATTTGCAGACCGAGCACGAGCGCTATCTCACCGAGCAGGTGTTCCAGCGCCCGGTGTTCGTCACCGACTATCCCAAGCAGATTAAGGCCTTCTATATGCGCCTCAACGACGATGGCAAGACGGTGGCCGCCGCCGACTGCCTGGTCCCCGGCATCGGGGAGATTATCGGCGGCTCCCAGCGCGAGGAGCGGCTGGAGCTGCTGGAGGGGCGCATCCGGGAGCTGGGCATGAACCCGGAGGACTACTGGTGGTACTGCGACCTGCGGCGGTACGGCTCCTGCCGCCACGCGGGCTTCGGCCTGGGCTTTGAGCGGATGGTCATGTACCTGACCGGCATCAACAATATCCGCGACGTGGAGCTGCACCCGAGGACCGTGGGCAACGCTGAATTTTAAAGGAATCAACAGGGCCCCGGTGTGGACGCGGGTTTTCCGCAGCTCCACGCCGGGGCCTTGTTCCCTGTTCCGGCGGTCTGGGGGCGGCTGCTCCCTCTCCGCCGGGCCGGCGCCATATGCGGTTACGGGCGCCACTCCCGCTCTGGAAGGTCCTCCGGCCCCCGTTCACCCCTCCTCCCGGCGCTCCGGTCCCCGCACCAGGTTGACCAGCGGCTCCCCCGCCAGGTAGCGGCGCAGGTTGTCCTGGGCCTGCCGGATGCAGGCCTTCCGGGTGATTTCCAGCCGCATCCCCCCGGCCACATGGGGGGTGAGCAGCAGGTTGGGGACAGACCAGAGGGGACTTTCCGCGGGCAGGGGTTCCGGGGTGGTCACATCTAAGGCGGCCCCCCACAGCAGCCCCTCCTCCATCACCCGGACCAGGGCCTGCTGGTCGATGGCGGACCCCCGGCCAGCGTTGACCAGCACCGCGTCCCGCTTCATCAGCCGCAGCCGCCGCTCGTCCATGAGGCCGGCGGTGGCGGCGGTGTGGGGCAGGGCCAGGGCCACCGCGTCGGCCCGGGGCAGCCAGGCGTCCAGCTGTTCCATGGGGCACACCTGGTCAAAACCCGGGAGGGGGCCGTCCACCCTCCGCTTCAGGCCCACCGTCTCCGCCCCGAAGGCCTGACACATCCGGGCAAACTCGCCCCCCACGTGGCCCGCGCCCACCACCAGCACGACGCCGCCCAGGATGGTCTTCATGGGCCCCTGGTCCTCCCAGCGGCCCTCCCGCTGCCGGTCCCGGTAGGCGGGCAGGCGGCGGCACACGGCCAGCAGGCTGGCGAACATATGCTCAGCCACCGAGCGGCTGTTGCTCCCCGCCGAGGAGGTAAACTGCGCCCCGGGGGGCACCATGCCGTCGTACTCCTCGGTGCCGGCCCACATGGTCTGAAACCACTTCAGCCGGCCGGCCTTCTTCACGTCTCCGGGCCGGGGCCAGCCCAGGATGACGGTGGCCTGGGCAAGCTCCTGGGCGGTCACCCGGCTGCGGCCGGTCCAGAGAAACTGGGCGGCGGGGGCGATGGCTTCAAACTCCCGTTTCTCCTCTTCGGTGACGGGCAGCAGGTTCAGGATATACTCTGACATGGCGGTTCCTCCTTCTCTATTCCATACTCCCATTATACCGGCCCGGCCCGGCGCTGGCAAGCGCCTGCGTTCGCCTTTACTCCTCCGGAAAGCTGTGTTACAATGGGCACATCATCTCAGGACAGGAGGTGGGAGCCCATGTCCCTTTGCCTGGACACCCCCCTTACCGAGCTGGCCGGCGTGGGCCAGGTCCGGGCCAAAAAACTGGAAAAGCTGGGCCTTGTCCAGGCCGGGGACCTGCTGGCCTACTACCCCCGGGATTACGAGGACCGCCGGCAGGTGTTCTCCGTCCGGCAGGCCCCCCTGGACCGGCGGGCCTGCATCCGGGCCATGGCGGCCGAGCGGCCCCGGCTGGAGCGCGTCCGGAAGGGGCTGGAGCTGGTGCGGGTCAAGGCGGCGGACTACACCGGGGTCCTCCACCTCACCTTCTTCAACCAGAGCTATGCCGCCCGGGCCATCCACCCTGGAGAGGAGTACATCTTCTTCGGCGCGGTGGAGGAGCAGGGCCGCCGCCGGAGCATGGTCAACCCCATCTTCGAGCGGGCGGACCGCCAGAGCGTCACCGGCTGCATCATGCCCGTCTATCCTCTGACGGCGGGAATCAGCAACCACCTGATGGCCTCCCTGGCCCGGCAGGTCCTGCCCTGCGCCGGCGCGCTGGACGAGACGCTGCCCCAGTCTGTGCGCCAGGAATACCATCTGGCCGGGCTGGAGTTCTCTGTGCGGAACATCCACTTCCCCCAGGACGGGCAGGCCCTGGAGCTGGCCCGGCGGCGGCTGGCCTTCGAGGAGCTGTTCTACCTTGCGGCGGGGCTGAGCTTCCTGAAAAAGCGCCGGGAGGGGAGCGGGCCGGGCCGGGCCGTCCCCGCCCGCCCGGTGGAGGAATTTTTGGCGCTGCTCCCCTTCGCCCCCACCGCCGCCCAGCGCCGGGTGATGGAGCAGGTGGCCGCCGACCTGGCCTCCGGCCAGCCCATGAACCGCCTGGTCCAGGGGGACGTGGGGTCGGGCAAGACCGCCGTGGCCGCCTTCGCCGCCTGGCTGTGCGCCAGAGGGGGCGCTCAGACCGCCCTGATGGCCCCCACCGAGGTGCTGGCTGGGCAGCACTTCCGCTCCCTGTCCGCCCTGCTCTCCCCGGCCGGGGTGCGGGTGGGCCTGCTCACCGGCTCCCTGCCGGCGGCGGAGAAAAAGAAGACCCGGGCCGCCCTGGCCCGGGGGGAGCTGGACCTGGTGGTGGGCACCCACGCCCTCATCTCCCAGGGGGTGGAGTTCCGGGACCTGGCCCTGATGGTGGCCGACGAGCAGCACCGCTTCGGGGTGGCCCAGCGGGCCGCCCTGGCCGCCAAGGGACACCGGCCCCATGTGCTGGTCATGTCCGCCACCCCCATCCCCCGGACGCTGGCCCTTATCATCTACGGGGACCTGGATGTGTCGGTCATCGACCAGCTCCCGCCGGGCCGCACCCCGGTGGAGACCTACGTCATCGGCGAGGACAAGCGCCAGCGGATGTACGGCTTTATCCGCCGCCAGGCGCAGGCGGGGCGGCAGGCGTATATCATCTGCCCGGCGGTGGAGGAAGCCCAGGCGGACCAGCCCTCCCCCACCCCGGAGCTGAAGGCGGTCACCGCCTATGCCGGGCACCTGCAAAGCCAGGTCTTTCCCGACCTGCGCCTGGGCGTTCTCCACGGAAAGATGAAGCCCCGGGAGAAGCAGACGGCCATGGACGCCTTCGCCCGGGGGGAGATTCAGGTGCTGGTGGCCACCACGGTGGTGGAGGTGGGGGTGGACGTACCCAACGCCAGCCTCATCGTCATCGAGAACGCCGACCGCTTCGGCCTGTCCCAGCTCCACCAGCTCCGGGGCCGGGTGGGCCGGGGGGAGCACCGCTCCTACTGCGTGCTCGTCACCTCCACCCGCAGCCCGGAATCCCTGGGGCGGCTGCGCACCCTGGCCTCCACCACCGACGGCTTTCAAATCTCCGAGGAGGACCTGAAGGCCCGGGGGCCGGGCGACTTCTTTGGCAACCGGCAGCACGGCCTGCCCCAGATGAAGCTGGCCGACCTGGCCGGGGATATGCGCCTGCTCAGCCAGGCCCAGCAGGCCGCCCTGCGCCTGCTGGAGCAGGACCCCAGGCTGGAGCGGCCGGAGAACCGGCCGGTGCTGGAGCGGGTGCGGCGGCTGTTCGCCGACACCCCGGATATCTTTAACTGACAACAAGCAAAAGGAGAGTTCGTATGCTCAAGTTTCGGGACATCACCCTGCGGGACCGGGAGGCGGTCATGCCCATGGTCCAGGACTTCTATCAGACAGACGCGGTGCTCCACCCGGCGCCCCCCGAGGTGCTGGAGCGCACCTTCCGGGCCGCCGCCGACCACGGCGAGCCCCTGCTGCGGGGGGTGCTCATCCTGGACGGGGAGGAGCCGGCGGGCTACCTCTATATCACCCAGTGCTACTCCGCCGAGGTGGGCGGCCGGTGCGTGTTCCTGGAGGAACTCTATCTTCTCCCCCGGTTCCGGGGCCGGGGCTGGGGCGGACAGATTATGGCCTGGATTGAGGAGCAGTACCCCACCGCCCGCCGCTTCCGCCTGGAGGTCAACGAGGTCAACCAGGGCGCCGTCCGGGTGTATGAGAAGGCCGGTTACCGCTATCTGCGCTATGAGCAGATGGTCGTGGACAAAATCAAATAGAACACAGAGAAAAGGAGCGCAGACAACATGAATCGTATGGAACTGGCCCGCGCCCTGCGGGCGGACACGGAGATACACTACAACTGCTGCCAGGCCGTTTTGATTCCCTTCGCTCCCGAGATGGGGCTGACCCGGGAGCAGGCCTTCGCCCTGGGCAGCCACTTCGCCTCCGGGATGCGCCACGGCTCTGACTGCGGCACCCTGACCGGGGCGCTGATGGTGCTGGGCGGTCTGGGCTATGGGGAGCGGGAGGCCCAGGAGCTGCTGCGCGCCTTCC
>CASECK010000005.1 GCA_949286295.1 uncultured bacterium
AACAGCAATGCGGTGCTCCTCCTCATCATGGCCGCCGTCCTCAACGGCGTGCCCCTGCTCTACGGTACCCTGGGTGAGATCCTGTCGGAAAAGGCGGGCAACCTGAACCTGGGTGTGGAGGGCATGATGTTCATGGGCGGAGCCATGGGCCTGGGCGCTGCCTTCTACTTCGAGGGGGCCGGCGGCACCAGCGGCGTGCTGGCCGTCATCCTGGCTCTGTTCTTCGCCTTCCTGGGCGGCGCCATCGGAGCCCTCATCTACTCCTTCCTCACCATCACCCTCCGGGCCAACCAGAACGTCACCGGTCTGGCCCTGGCCATCTTCGGTACCGGCGCCGGCCAGTTCATCGGCGAGTATATGCGGGTGACCTCCGGCGGCTATGTGGCGGTGAGCAACGACCTGAAGGCGGTTTTCCTCAATTCCCCCTTCCCGGCGGCCCTGCAGGAGCTGCCGGTGGTGGGACCCCTGCTCTTCGGTCACAGTATCTTCCTCTACCTGGGCATCGTGCTGACGGTGGGGATGCACCTGTTCCTCAACAAGAGCCGGGCGGGCCTGTCCCTGCGGGCGGTGGGCGAGTCCCCCGCCACCGCCGACGCCGCCGGCGTCAACGTCACCCGGTACAAATATCTGGCCACCGTCATCGGCGGCGGCATCTCGGCCATCGGCGGCATGGTGTACATCATGACCATCGCCAGCTGCGTGTGGAACCATGAGGCCCTGTCCGGCGAGGGCTGGCTGGCGGTTGCCCTGGTCATCTTCTGCCTGTGGCGGCCCCTCAACGCCATCTGGGGCTCCATCCTCTTCGGCGCGCTGATGATCCTGTACCAGCGGCTCCACCTGGGCTTTATCCCCGACGAGCTGTACAAGATTCTGCCCTATGTGGTCACCGTCATCGTGCTGATCTTTACCTCCCTGCGCAACAGCAAAGACAAGCAGCCCCCGAACTCCCTCGGTTTGCCCTACTTCCGGGAGGAGCGGTAAGCCGGATTGATTGCCAGTGTAAAAGCTGCTTGTCTTGGGACCCGCCGCAGGCGGGACGCGCCTTGGCGCGCGGGCCGGGGGAATTCATTTTCCCCGGCCGCAAATAGAAATCGGGGGGGTCCCCGCGGGACAGGTCCCGTGGGGGTCAAGCAGCCGCCAAACTCCCTCGGTTTGCCCTATTTCCGGGAGGAGCGGTAACAAAATCAAAGAGCGGCCCCGCTGCACAGCGCAGCGGGGCCGCTCTTGCTACCGCTCACCCCCATCGGACCGGCAGTGAGCAGGGTGATGAGCCACAGGGAGGCTGCCGAGCCGCCGAAGGATTGGTCCGGCGCTCTCCGGCCGGGTCACCGGCGGCTCCTGTACGGTCAGATTTTTCTCGGCGCAAAGCGTACCTTCACCCGGCCGCCGCACACCATGCCCAGCTCGGCGGCGGCGTGGGACAGGTCGTACTCCACGACCTCCTCCTGTCCGCCGGACTGCCACAGCGCCAGGGCGTGGTTTTTGGCCTCATACTCCACGGCGCCGCCGCCGATGGTACCGGCGCAGCTGCCGTCGGGGCGTACCAGCATCCAGGTACCCACACCCCGGGGGGCGGAGCCGTGCTTCTCGATGATGGTGCACAGCACCCCGGACTCCTCCGGCGGCCTGACGGCGCCGGGGCCCCGCTGGGCGCGGACCTGGATCAGCTGGGCGGCAATGGCCACGGCGATCTCCGCCGGGGTCTGGCCCCCGATGGACAGGCCGATGGGGGAGTATACCCCGTCCAGCATTTCCTGGGAAAAACCCTCCTCCCGAAGGGCCTTGTACACGGCGGCCACCTTGGTGCGGCTGCCAATCATGCCCACATAGGCGTACTGCCCCCGCAGCACCTGTGCCAGGCAGTCCTTGTCAAAGGCGTGGCCCCGGGTGAGGATGGCGAAATAGTCGCTGTCCCGGCTGCCCAGCTGGTTGAGGGCCTGGTCAAAGGGCATACACAGCACCTGATGGGCCATGGGGAAGCGGTCAGTGTTGGCAAACTCCGGCCGGTCGTCAATGACGACCACCTCAAACTCCAGCCGGGCGGCCACATAGGCCAGCTCCAGGGAGACGTGGCCGCCGCCGCACAGAATCAGTCGTTCCACAGGCGCAATCTCCTTCCAAAGTACAAAATACCCTCCAGCACGCCGCCGCCGATGGCCCGGGCCTTGTCCGACACGGTGAAGCAGTGGCGCACCTCGCACCGGGGATCGATGTCACC
>CASECK010000006.1 GCA_949286295.1 uncultured bacterium
CACGTTCTCTCCCTTATCGCTGGGCCAGAAGGGCGTCCACGCGGTCCGTCTTTTCCCAGGGCAGGTCCAGGTCGTCCCGGCCGAAGAGTCCATAGGCGGCCAGCTGGCGGTAGATGGGCCGGCGCAGCTCCAGATCCCGGATAATCGCCGCCGGACGCAGGTCAAACGTCTTCTCTACGGCCTGTTCCAACTGCTCATCGGACACCGTGCCGGTGCCAAAGGTATCCACCCGCACCGAAACCGGGCGGGCCACCCCAATGGCATAGGCCAGCTGCACCTGGCAGCGCCGGGCCAGACCGGCCGCCACCACATTCTTGGCTACCCACCGGGCGGCATAGGCCGCAGAGCGGTCCACCTTGGTGGGGTCCTTGCCGGAGAAGGCGCCGCCGCCGTGGGGAGCGGAGCCGCCGTAGGTGTCCACAATGATCTTCCGCCCGGTCAGTCCCGAGTCACCCTGAGGACCGCCCACCACGAAGCGCCCGGTGGGGTTGACGTATATCTTGGTGTCCCCGTCCATCAGCCGGGCGGGCAGGATGGGCTTGATGACCAGCTCGATAATGTCCCGGCGAATCTGCTCCAGCTGGGCCTCCGCCCCGTGCTGGGTGGAGACCACCACCGCGTCGATGCGGCTGGGGGCGCCGTCCTGGCCGTACTCCACCGTCACCTGAGTCTTGCCGTCAGGCCGCAGATAGTCCACCTGCCCCTGCTTGCGCACCCGGGTGAGCTGCATGGCCAGCCGGTGGGCCAGGGAGATGGGCAGCGGCATCAGCTCCTCCGTCTCGTCGCAGGCGTAGCCGAACATCATGCCCTGATCTCCGGCCCCGTTGTCCAGCCCGTCGTCCTGGGCCCCCTCCTTCACCTCCAGGCAGCGGTCTACCCCCAGGGCGATGTCGGGGGACTGCTCGTCAATGGAGGTGAGCACCGCGCAGGTGTCGCAGTCAAAGCCGAACTTGGCCCGGTCATAGCCGATGTCCCGGACCACCTGCCGGGCAATCTTGGGGATGTCCACGTAGCAGTTGGTGGTGATTTCCCCCATCACATGGACCAGGCCGGTGGTCACCGTGGTCTCGCAGGCCACCCGGGCCATGGGGTCCTTTTCCAAAATGGCGTCCAGCACCGCGTCGGATATCTGGTCGCAGATTTTGTCGGGATGCCCCTCGGTCACGGATTCGGAGGTAAAGAGTCGTTTTGCCATGGTATGTCGTTCCTTTCTTTTTGTCGGAGGATGAAAAACGCCCCGCGGTCAGGCGGAGCGTCACATTTGGTCTGCACCCTCATCTTGCGATACACTACCGCCGGATTTGGCACCTTGCCGGGGGCAGGTTGCCGTGGTGTCATCGGGCCGGTCCCTCAACCACTCTCGATAAGGTTATTTTGTTGTGCAGTCAGTATATCTCAGTCCGGCGGCCCTTGTCAACCCATTTTTCACAGGATGTACTCGTAGAGGGTGAACTCCCGCCACCCCGTCTCTCCCCCGCAGTCCATCCGGACCCGCCGCACAGGCCGGAAGCCCACGGCCTCGTAGAGGCGGTTGGCCCGCTGGTTGCCCTCGATCACGTCCAGCCGGATGGTCCGAATCCCCTGCTCCCGGCCCAGGCGCATGGCCTCCCGCACCATCTGCTGCCCCGTCCCCCGGTGGGTGGCCCGGGGATGGACCCCCAGGGTGTGGACCATCCACACCTGCTCCTCCGGCGCCTCCAGAGACCAGGCGGTGCCCTCATAGCCGCTGTCCGCATGGTGGTTCAAAATCATACCGGCGGCCATCCCGTCCTCCTGCAGGCCCACATACAAGGTGCCCTCCCGGATGGCGTCGGCCAGATACTCCTGGGTGGGGTAGACTCCCTTCTTCCAGCTGGGCTCGGATATCTCCCGCCAGTAGTGGTCGATGATCTCGTCGTACAGGGCAAACACTTCTCCGGCGTCCTGCATGGTCGCCTTTCTCACCTTCAGCATGGGCTTCTCCTCCTGTCCCGGCCCCGGGGCGGCCCCGGCGGCGTGTTGTGGCGCGGCCTGGGCCGCTTTGTTGTACCATAACGGCACAGCCGGAATGGTATCATGCGTCATCTTTTTCGGTTGCCCCGTCAGGGGCAGGAAAACGGACTTAAAATCCACATATCATAGCCGCTTTGCGGTTGTTGTACCATATTAACACAGCGCCGGCCTTTTTTCCACTAAAAAACGGAAATTTTTATAAAAAATGCCCCGCGCCTGCGGCGCGGGGCGAAGCGGTCCTCTCTTGTTGTCCTTACAGGCTGTGGCCCTGGGTCAGCACAGGGTTGACCCCCATCTTCTTGCCGTCCTGATAGATGTAGAACCCCGCGCCGCTCTTGCGGCCCAGGAACCCGGCGGTCACCATCTTGCGGAGAATCATGGACGGGTGGTACTTGGCGCCGTTCTCCTTCTCCATGACGTTCATCACATTGAGCAGGATGTCCAGGCCAATCATATCCGCCAGCTCCAGGGGACCCATGGGGTGGTTGCAGCCCAGCTTCATGCCGTTGTCCACATCCTCCACGCTGCCAATCTTCAGCCCCACGATGACGCAGGCCTCGTTGAGCATGGGCAGCAGGGCCCGGTTGACAATGAAGCCCGGCTTATCGTCGGACAGAATCATGGTCTTGCCCATCTTCTGGCCCACTTCCTTAATCTGGCTGAGCACCTCCTGGTCGGTGAGCAGGCCAAAGATGACCTCGCACAGGCGCATCTTGGGCACAGGGGAAAAGAAGTGCATCCCCACCACCCGGCTGGGCCGCTTCGTGGCGGCGGCCAGCGCGGTCAGAGAGATGGAGGAGGTGTTGGAGGCGAAGATGGTCCCGCTGGGGCAGACGTCCTCCAGCTGCTTGAACACGGCCTGCTTGGCCTCCAGGTTCTCATAGATGGCCTCGATGACCAGGTCGGCCTTTCTGGCCCCCTCCATGCTGACGTCCAGGGTCAGGCGCTTCAGGGCGGCGTCCCGCTCCCCGGCCGTCATGCGGCCCTTCTCCACGTCCCGGGCCATGGCCTTCTCGATGCCCGCCTTGGCGCGGTCCAGGGCGGCCTGGCTCTGGTCGTTGATTGTCACGTCATACCCGCAGGAGATCGCGTTCTGGGCGATACCGCTGCCCATCAGGCCGGCGCCCACTACAAAAATGTTCTGGATAGCCATGGTATTTTCCCCTTTTCTTTCCATAGTTTGTGGTGTTACCGCTCCCCCGTCCTTCCAGCTCCGGCCGGAGCGGCACCTCTTCGCCGTAATCTTAGCACAGCAACCGCCGCACGTCTCCGCATAACTGGGCTTAAAATATGCAGATATTGTACTTCCACAAATTTTTCTTCAAAAATTCTCCGTTTCATAGCGCTTTGACGGTAATCCCCCGCCCTCAAAACCGGTTCAGCGGGGCGGAGCCGTCGTCCTCACCCTTGTGGATGGCCCGGACCTGGGCCCAGTAGCCATAGTCCTTGTCCACCTGGACAAAAAAGCGCTCGCCGGCCCTTCTGCCCAGCAGGGCGGCGCCCATGGGGGACTCCTTGCTGATGAGCCCGTGGAGCACGTCCTGGCGCACGGTGGTCACCACCTGCCAGGTCTCCTCCTCCCCGTCGTCCTCCAGATAGACCGTCACCCTGTCGTACAGCCCCACCGTGCCGGTGGTGGAGCGGTCCTCGATGATTTTGGCGGTTTTAATCATGTTCTCCAGATAACGAATCCGGCTCTCGTTGCGGTTTTTCTCCCGCTTGGCCGCCTTGTACTCAAAATTTTCACTCAGGTCGCCAAAGGAGCGGGCGGTCTTGACCTCCTCCAGCAGCTGGGGGCGCAGGGTGATTCGGCGGTAGTCCAGCTCCTCCCGCATCTTCTGGATATCCATTTGGGTCAGCTCGTTGTGCATGGCGGCAATCTCCTTCCCGGGGCATGGATTTCATGCTTCGGCATCTTCTTTTTCTCTCAGGCCTTCCAGCTGGCCCGATACTCCCTCTGCTCCGGGGTCAGCTCGTCGATGGACAGGCCCATGGCCGCCAGCTTCACCCGGCCAATCTGTTCGTCAATCTCCTCCGGGACGCGGTACACCCGCCGCTCCAGCCCGTCCCGGTGCTTTGCCAGCCACTCCAGGGACAGGGCCTGCACGGCGAAGGACATATCCATAATCTCCGCCGGGTGGCCGTTGCCGGCGGCCAGGTTCACCAGCCGCCCCTGGGCCAGTACGTTGAGAATCCGGCCGTCCGGCAGGCGGAAGCCCTCGATGTTCTCCCGGCGCTGGACGCGTCCGGCGGCCATCTCCCCCAGGGCGGCCACGTCCACCTCGCAGTCGAAGTGGCCGGAATTGCACAGCACGGCGTTGTGCTTCATCACCTGGAAATGGCGGCGGACGATGACGTCCCGGCATCCGGTGGCGGTGACGAAGATGTCCCCCTCCCGGGCGGCCTCATCCATGGGCATGACCCGGAAGTTCTCCATAGTGGCCTCCAGGGCCTTGAAGGGGTCCACCTCGCAGACGATGACCTGGGCCCCCATTCCTCTGGCCCGCATGGCGATGCCCTTGCCGCACCAGCCGTAGCCCGCCACCACCACCGTCTTGCCCGCCACAATCAGGTTGGTGGTGTGCATGATGGCGTCCCAGGTGGACTGGCCGGTGCCGTATTTGTTGTCATAGTAGTGCTTGGCCTTGGCGTCGTTCACCGCCATCATGGGGCAGGGCAAAATGCCCTCCCGCTGGCGGGCATACAGCCGGTGGATGCCGGTGGTGGTCTCCTCGCATCCCCCCAGCAGCCGGCCGGCGTACCGGGCGCACCGCCCTCCCAGCAGCTCAATCAGGTCGCCCCCGTCATCCACAATCAGATGGGGCTGGCATTTCAGGGTCTCCTCCAGCAGCCGGCGGTACTCCTCCATGCTCACCCCGTGCACCGCGTAGGTGTCCACCCCCAGCTCCGCCACCGCGGCGGCCACGTCGTCCTGGGTGGACAGGGGGTTGCAGCCAGTCAGGCAGACCTGGGCGCCCCCCTCCTGGAGGACCAGCCCCAGGTTGGCGGTCTTGGCCTCTAAGTGAACGGAGACGGCGACGGTCAGCCCCGCAAAGGGCTTTTCCCGGCGAAAGCGCTCCTCGATGCCGGACAGGGCGGGCATAAAGTCCCGCACCCACTGAATCTTCTGCCGGCCCGACGGGGCCAGGGACCTATCCTTTACGATGCTCATAACACGCGCTCCTCCCGTGGAACCGGATTTCCGCCGCGGGGGCGGATGTTCTGATATTGTAGCACATATTTTTCGCCGGAGCAATTATTTACACTCTGGTCATGGACTTTTTCCGGAAAAGCGGGTACAATGTCCATTGTATGAACTCACATCAAGGAGGCTTCCCCTATGAAGGCCATCTCCCGCGGCCTGAGCCGCTTTTGCTACAACCACCCCCGGCTGGGTATCCCGCAGCTGATGAAGTACATCGCCCTGGGCAATGTGTTCGTCTATGTGGCCGACCTGCTCACCCAGGGCATGGCCACCATGCTGCTGGGCTTCTACCCCGGGCTGATTCTCCGCGGCCAGGTCTGGCGGTTGGTCAGCTTTGTCTTTGTCCCCGTGATCACTGTCAGCGGAATCTGGGAGCCGTTCTTCTTTGCCCTGACCACCTACTTCTACTACTGGATTGGCACCGCTCTGGAGCGCCAGTGGGGCACCACCCGCTTTACCGTGTTCTATGGCCTTGGCGTCGTGTTCAACATCGCGGTCGGCTTTGTCAACTACCCCATCCTGGCCGGACAGATTACCATCCATATGGGGCAGGCCATGAGCGACCCCCAAGTGAGTCAAATCGTGACCGACTCCCTGCTGTCCCTCTCCACCGCCAGTATGCACTATGTGAATATGTCCATGTTCTTCTCCTTCGCCACCCTGTACCCGGACCTGCAAGTCATGCTGTACGGCATCATCCCCCTGAAAGTAAAGTGGCTGGCCTGGCTGGACGCGCTGTTTTTCACCTGGTCCGTCGGTTCCGCCCTGATGGCCCGCCAGTGGTACCTGGCCCTGATGCCCGTCATCGCCATCCTCAACTACCTGTTTTTCTTCTGGGAGGACCTGTTCCAGATCATAAGCCGGGGCAGCAGCCGGGTACGGCACCGGACTTCCGCCCAAACCATCAACTTCAAAAAGGCCCAAAAGGACCTTCAGAACCGGCGGGGCTACCTCCACAAATGCGCCGTGTGCGGCATCACCGACGCCGACGACCCCAGCATGGAGTTCCGCTACTGTTCCAAGTGCAACGGCTACTACTGCTACTGCATGAAGCACATCAACGACCATGTTCATGTGCAGTGAACAAGGCCCCCGGAGCGCTTTCGCTCCGGGGGCCTTGCCCATTCCGGCGGACGCCCTCACACCCTGCGGTACCGGATGGGGACGCCGTATCCAAAGGTGCGCCTTCCGTTGACCTCCATGGTCTCGGAGACCTCCAGGACGTCTTCTGAAAAGCGCTCAAACAAGGTGAATTTGAGCACGGGGGAGAACATACTCTCGCTCCCGCCCTCCCAGACGCCGTCCTTCTCCTCATACAGGGCCGGAGTGAACTTCTCCGAGGGGCGCAGGCTGCCGTACGCCACCGGCTCCATGCTCTGATAGGTGAAGCGGCTCTTCTCGCAGCCCTCGGGCAGCTCATAGGAGGTCAGCCTGATTCCGCCCGGCTCCTCCGTGAACAGGAACAGGTGCGCTGAGGCGTTTGTCCGCTCCCCGACGGTGTAATAGCTCTCCTCCACCAAAAATTGTCCGGCAAACCCCACCGGCAGGTCTTGAATCTTGTGGTTGCAGGGGGTATTGACATGGCGGGCCAGGGGGAAGTCCTCCTCCCCCCGGCCGCGCATTTGCTCAAACTGCTCCCTGTTGTCAAACTGTCCCGTCAGCAGGGACAAAAACCGCTGCAATCGTTCCATGCCGCGTCCTCCTTCTCTTGCCGGTCCCCGCCGCCCTGTCTCCGGCGGCAGGCCCCATTCCTCTTTGCTCCAAACTCTGGCCCTGGCCGCCCGGGGCGCGCAGGCGCGCTCACCCTCTGGCCACCGCCTCAGCCACCCGGATGCCGTCCACGGCGGCAGAGACGATTCCCCCGGCGTAGCCCGCCCCCTCCCCACAGGGGTACAGGCCCCGGAGGGCGGACTGGCAGCCCTCGTCCCGGAGGATGCGCACCGGCGAGGAGGAGCGGGTCTCCACCCCCGTCAGCACCCCCTCCGGAGCGGCAAAGCCCCGCAGCTTCCGGTCAAACAGGGGCAGGGCCTCCCGCAGGGCGCCGGCCACATAGGGGGGCAGGCAGGCGTCCAGCCCAGTCCAGGTCACCCCGGGACGGTAGGTGGGCAAGACGCGCCCCGGCCCCTCCGAGGCCCGGCCGGCCAGAAAATCCCCCACGGTCTGGGCCGGGGCGCGGAACACGGGGCCCTCTGGGTCAAAGCGGGCGGGGGCGCCCCCGGTGCCCAGGTCCCAGGCCGCCCGCTCCCAGGTCTCCTGAAAGCGCACCCCGGCCAGCACGTCGTCCCCGGGGAAATCGGCGGGTCCCACCCCCACCAGCACGCCGCCGTTGATATTCTCCCCGTCCCGGGCCCGGTGGCTCATGCCGTTGGTGACCACCTGGCCATAATCGCTGGCGGCGGCCACCACCTGGCCCCCGGGGCAGACGCAGAAGGTGAAGGCCGACCGGCCGGAGGGCAGATGGCAGGCCAGCTTGTAGTCGGCGGGGGGCAGCTTCTCCCAGGCGGGGCCGTACTGGCTCAGGCTGATATCCCGCTGGCGGTGCTCGATGCGCACCCCGATGGCGAAGCTTTTTTTCTCCATGGGCACCCCGGCGTCCCGGAGCATGGCGAAGGTATCCCGGGCCGAGTGGCCGGGGGCCAGGATAAGGGCGCCGCAGGGGAACTCCACCTGCCCGCCCTGTTCGTTCTCCGCCGTGACAGAGCATATCCGGTCCTCCCGGACCCCCAGGCCGGTGAGCCGGTGCGCAAAGCGCACGTCGCACCCCAGGGCAAGCAGCTCCCGGCGGATGTTTTGGACCACTGTGCGCAGCACGTCGGTGCCGATGTGGGGCTTGTGGGACCACTTCACGTCCTCCGGGGCCCCAAACTCCACCAAGGCGTCCAGCACCGCCGGAATTCGGGGGTCGTGGGTGCCGGTGGTGAGCTTGCCGTCGGAGAAGGTGCCCGCGCCCCCCTCGCCAAACTGGACATTGGAGGTGCGGGACAGCTGGCCGGTGGCCCAGAAGTGTTCCACGTCCTCCGCCCTCTCCTCCACTGGCCGGCCCCGCTCCAGCACCACGCAGGGGATTCCCGCCCGGGCCAGGAACAGGGCGGCGAACAGGCCCGCCGGTCCCATGCCCACCACCACCGGAGGCAGGGCGGAGCGCCGGAGGGGCCGGGGAAACGCATAGGGTACTGGGCGGACCAGGCTCACGTTCCGGCCCGGGGCCGTCCGGAGTAGCTCCTCCTCGCCGGGCATGGACAGCTGCACCGTGTACACATAGTGCACATCCCCCCGGTTCCGGGCGTCGATGGACTGCCGGACCACGGTCAGCTCCCCCAGCTTCCCCGGGCTCACCCCCAGGGCTCTGGCCGCCCGCCTGCGCAGCAGCTCCAGGTCCCCCTCCAGGGGCAGATTTAGATTTCCGATGCGAAGCAAGGCCGCCCGCCTCCTCTCCCCCGCCAACCGCCGGGCCGGTTATGGTGTAACAAGCACAACGCGCCTTTTGCGATGCAAAAGGCGGGCGCACACTGTGCGCCGCCGCAGGCTTGCGGCTGCGGCGGCGTGCTCAGGATGCCATGACGGCACAGCCGGAATGGTATCCATGTCAGCTTTTTCGGTTGCCCCGTTCGGGGCGAGAAAAAGGACTGAAATCCAAGTATCATAGCCGCTCTGCGGCTATGATGCCATGAGTGCAGCGCACGAATGGTATCATGCGTCATCTTTTTCGGTTGCCCCGGCAGGGGCGAGAAAAAGGACTTGAATCCAAGTATAATAGCCGCTCTGCGGCTATTATACCAGCTTTTCCCCGCCGGGGCAAGGCGGGAACCGCCCCTCCTCTCTCCTCACCAAGGGCGCGCCCGCGCCGGGAGGTGGACACAGCCCAAGGCCGGTGTGCTATAATCAGAAAAAAGTCCCGCTCACCTGTAAGATTAGCGCGCGGATTCGGTCTATATAGATGAACAGGCTTTTGGGAAAGCGAGGCGGACACCGATGGATGACGAGAACATAATCCAGCTGTACTGGCAGCGCAACGAGCAGGCGATTCCCGCCACCGCCAGCAAATACGGCCCCTACTGCACCTCGATCGCCAGGAACATCCTGGGCAGCTGGGAGGACGCGGAAGAATGCGTCAACGACACCTATCTGCGGGCATGGAACTCCATACCGCCCCACCGGCCGCAATTTCTCTCCGCCTTTTTGGGGCGAATCACACGAAACCTGTCCATCCAGCGTTACCAGTACCGCACCGCCGGCAAGCGGGGCGGCGGGACGCTTCCCGCCGTCTTGGAGGAGATAGGGCAGCTGGTATCCGGCGCCGGCAGCGTGGAGCAGGAGGTCGACCGCCGGGAGCTTCTCCGGGCCATCGACGCCTTTTTAGCGCGCCTCCCGGCGCGCAAGAGGGCTATCTTTATCCGCCGGTACTGGTATTTTTACAGTGTTTCCCAGATTTCCTCCCAGTCCGGCATGACGGAAAACCAGGTGTCCGTCACCCTGAGCCGCCTTCGGCGGAATTTACGCAATCACCTTTTGGAGGAGGGGTTTTCACTGTGAGAAAAGAAGAATTTTGTGACATCCTGGGCGAAATCAGCGGCCGCTATGTGGAACAGGCCCGGGCCGGGCGGGGGGCGGCCCTCCTTGGCCGGATACCGCGCGGGGCTGTGGCGGCCTGCCTGACCGCGGCGCTTTTTACGGTCCTCTTGGTCCTCCCCAGTTCTGTCCGCCAGCAGGGCGCTGCGCCGCCGGGCAGTCCGGGGGGAGCCCTTGTGGACCATCCCACCGGCACGGCCGGTGAGGATACTGCGCCCGCAACCTCTGAACTTCATATCAGCATGGACACTATTTTCTTCAACGAGGTGGCGGCATTGACAGACGCCGCACGCATATGGCGTGACCCGGAGTTATATGACCATATTCCCTGGGATAAAAACGCCGTGATGGAATACTATGGGAAAGACTTGACCCCGGCATATATCCCAGATGGTTTGACCGCAGCCATTGGCAACGGGACCGCGTCCGCTATTGCCGACAAGAGCGGCAATCTTGTGGAGGACACCGTTTGGCTTAGCTTCTACCACGACTATTACGAAGACGGCAGTCCGAAACTGACGGAAGATGTGGCGGCCGTCAAAGGATTTTCTATCGCGGCTTCCAAAATCGGCCTTCTCCGCGACTGCATTTATCTTCTGCCCGAAAACGAGGTGAAATCCTCTGACATTGCCGGGACGGCAGTCACCTTTGGATACCGCTCCATGCCCTATGGTCCCTATGACCCCGACACCCACGAGCCGTCCGGCTATTATGATATGTATGTGGCAGAATTTGAGCATGACGGCATTCAATATGAGCTCACCGCCGAACAGATGGCGGCGGAAGAAGTGGTAAAAATTGTATCCTCTCTCATCTGCGGAGAAGAAGGGTCCACCGGCGGGTGACAAGCGCCGGGGACATCTCTCACAGGGGGCAGCCGGGAATCCCGGCTGCCCCCTTTTCCTGTCCGCACGCCAAACCGGGGCGGCCGCGGCCGGTCCGGGACGGGGAAGTCCGCTTCTCAACGCAGGCGGCGGGATTCCAGCCCCACAGGCAAAAAACGGCTTTTTTGTGGCAGTTTTTCCCAAAAACCCTTGTCCAGAGCCGTTTTTTTCTCTATTCTGTTGCTGTGGAGCAGGCGCCGCACCCCTCCCGTTCCCCCGTATGCGGCACACACGCCCGCCCGGCCTCTCCACGCCGGGCGGGACACAGTTGGGAGGTAACCATATGGCAAGAAAGACAGTGGAGCGCAACATCTCATTTGATGACAGGCGGGGCCTGTTCTATGTGAACATGGACCTGGGCGTGGACGGCGGCGGCAGGCGCCTTCGCCAGTACCGCACCTACCCCACCCTGGCCGCCGCCCGGACGGGGCTGCGGGATTTTCTGGCCCACCGGGACCTGGAGCGGCAGACTCCCCACCACCAGCTCACCCTGGCCCAGTGGCTGGAGTATTGGATGGACACCATCGTCCGGCCAAACCGGGCGGAGACCACCGTATACGCCTACCAGAAGATGATAGACAACCACATGGAGCCCATCTTAGGGGACATCCCCCTGCTGAAGCTGGCCCCCCGGGACATCCAACAGTACTACACCCGGCTGCAGCAGGCGTGCGGCCTGTCCTCCAACACCCTGCGCCGGCACCACGATATGCTCTCCTCCGCCCTGCGGGCGGCGGTGAAGCAGGATATGCTCCCGGCCTCTCCCATGGAGCGGGTGGAACCACCCCGGGCCAGGGTATATGAGGCGGACTTCTACACCCCCGCGGAGCTCAAGCGGCTGTACGAGCTGCTGGAGGGCCACTATCTGGAGCTGCCCGCCCGGCTGGCGGGCAGCCTGGGCCTGCGCAGGGAGGAGCTGTGCGGCCTGAAGTGGGAGAACGTGAACTTCCCCCGCCGGGTGGTCTATATCCGGGAGGCCCGCACCGCCTGCGGCGCCACGGTGGTCCAGAAGGAGACCAAAAACCGCTCCTCGGTGCGCACCCTGTATCTCCCGGAGGACCTGCTGGCCCTGCTCACCCGGGAGCGGGACAGACAGCGCCGGACGCTGGCGGGGCCGGCGGGGTATGTGGTGCTCAACCGCCAGGGGCAGCCCTACTCCCCCAACGCCCTGTCCCTGGCCTTTACCCGCTTTGTGCGCCGCCACGGCCTGCCCAGGGTGACCCTTCACGGCCTGCGCCACTCCTTTGCCACCATCGCCTCCTTCCAGGGGGTCTCCCTGTTTGACATCGGCAAGGCCCTGGGCCACTCCACGCCGGCCACCACGGGGCGAATTTACACCCACCTCATCGACCGCACCCACGAGGACACTCTTCTGAAGGTGTCCGACGCGCTGAAGTGACCTGTGTCTCCGCCCCCGCGCGCCGGAGGTCCCGCCGGACCAGCGCCCACCAGAAGGCCACCACGCCCACCCAGCCCAGGCCGGTGGCCAGGGCTACGGCGGGCAGCCCCATCCTGGGGGCCAGCAGGGCGGAGAGCACCACCCGCAGGGAGATGTGTCCCGCCGCGCCCAGCACCGGGATGTGGGGACGGCCCCGGCCCTGAAAATAGCCGGCCAAACCGCTGCCCAGAAAGTTGAACAGGTAGAAGCAGGCCACCAGCCGGAAATAGCCCATGGCGGGCCCCAGGCTCCCGCCGCTGCCGGCGGGCAGCACCAGTCTCAGGCAGGGCTCCGCCCCCAGGAGCATGGCCGCCGCCATAAACAGCCCCAGGGCGCACAGCAGCCTCTCGCCCGTGAAGAATCCGGCCCGCACCCGCCCGCCGTCCCGGGCGCCTGTGTTCTGCCCGATAAAGACCGACATAGAGGCCGCCCCGCTGTCCCCAAAGGAGTTGGCAAAGTCCTCCACCCGGGTGGCGGCGGTATAGGCCACCGCCGCCTCCTCCCCCAGGGAATTCACCGTCCCCTGGACCAGCAGCTTGCCGATGTAAAGGCTGCACATATGCAGGGCGGTGGCGCAGCTCAGTCTGGCCGCCCGCCCCAGCAGGGGCACATCCAGGGCCATATCCGCCCGGCCGAACATCAGGGCGGGAAACCGCCAGCGCAGATAGCACAGGCACAGCCCGGCGGCCAGGGCCTGGGCGATGACGGTGGCCAGGGCCGCGCCGGAGACCCCCATGGGCAGCCCGGCCACAAAGGCCAGGTCCATGGCCAAATTCGCCCCCATGGACAGGACCAGAAAGCCAAGCGCCGCCCGGGTGTCCCCCGCCGACCGGAGCACCGCCGCCCCCAGCTGATAGGCAAAGGCGGCAGGGAAGCCTAAGAAAATAATGCGCAGATACTCCCCGGCATAGCCCGACATGGCCGCGGGGGTGCGCAGGGCGGCCAGCAGCGGCTCCAGCGCCGCCAGGGACAGGGCGGTCAGCGCCGCCGCCAGGGCCGCGCCGGACACGGCCGCCAAAAAGAAGGTCCGGCGAAACCCCCTCCGGTCCCCCGCCCCGTAGAGCTGGGAGAGCAGGATTCCCACCCCGGTGCACACCCCGGTGAGCAGGAACAGGAACAGATTCATCACCGACCCGGCGATGCCCACGGCGCCGAAGGCCGCCTGGCCCACAAAGCGCCCCACAATCACTGCGTCGATGGTATTGTACAGCTGCTGGAGAATGTTGCCTAAAATCAGCGGCGCGGCCAGCTCTGCAAGCTGCCGGCCGATGGGGCCCCGGGTCAGCTGGCGCTCAGGCGGCATCTCCACCCCTCCTCTCGTTTTCTCCAGTATAGCGCCGGGCACAGCCCTTGTAAAATTCCATTTTTCGCCATATAATATAACATATTCATTATATTTTAAGGGAGTGACCCCATGACGCAGCAGGACATTCAGGTCTTTCTGGCCGTGGCCCGGGCGGGCAGTATCTCCGCCGCCGCCCAGGCCCTGTACATCACGCAGCCGGCGGTAAGCCGCCACCTGCGGGGGCTGGAGGAGGAGCTGGGCTGCCCCCTGCTCCGCCGGGGCAGGGGGCAGCGCCGGACGGAGCTCACCGACCAGGGCCGGGACTTTATCCGGGTGGCGGAGAAGTGGCAGCTTCTGTGGCAGGAGGCCCGGGAGGTGGCCGGCCGGGACCGGGACCAGATTCTCCACGTGGCGTCGGTGGGCAGCGTCTGCTCTTATCTCCTCCCGCCGGTGCTCCGGGCCTTTTTGGAGGGGGACCGGGGCAGGGGGCTGACCTTCCACAACTACCACTCCAGGGAGGCCTATGAGTATGTGGCCCAGGGGCTGGCGGACATCGCCCTCATCTCTGACCATATGTACCATCCCCAGGTGGAGACCCTCCCCGCCCTGCGCTCCGAGATGGTGCTGCTCACCCGCCCCGGCTGCCCCCTGCCCGGCACAGTCCACCCCGCCATGCTGGACCCGGCCCGGGAGCTGCGTCTGCCCTGGAACCCGGAGTACGACCTGTGGCACGCCTTCTGGTTCAGCGCGGCGGCGGCCCCCAGAGCGGTCCTGGACCAGATGTCCCTGCTGGAGGAGCTGTTCGGCTGGCAGGAGGGCTGGGCGGACAGCTGGGCCATCGCGCCGGCCATGGTGGCCGTGCCCATGGCGCAAAAGCACCGACTGTCCATCCGGCGCCTGGAGAAGGGGCCGCCGGAGGCCATCATCTACTGCCTGCTCGGCCCGCGGCGGAAGTCCGGGCTGATTCAGGCCTTTTTGTCCTGCCTGACCCAGGAGGTGAACCGCCGGCCGGAGCTGCGCTCCCTGCTGCCGTTGGCGCGCAAAGGGGCCCGGGGGAGCGACGCTCCGCCGGGCCCCCCGGTCTGGTCTATGCTTACAGGAATATCTTGCTCTCCGCCCGGCGGGCGGCGTACTGCTCCTCCAGCTCGTGCTGGTGGTACAGGTACCCCTCGTGGTCAAAGTACTTGGCCCCGGTGGGACACTTTTTCACGCAGGCGCAGCACTTGATGCACTTGCCCACCACCTGGGTCACATCCGCCGGGTCGATGGCCCCCATGGGGCACAGCCGGGCGCACAGGCCGCACCGGACGCACTTGTCCCGGTCTGTGACCGGCTTTGCCTTCAAAAAGTCCCGGATGGGCTCGCCGTTGTGGTCCCGGGGGGTGTAGTAGGGCCGGATGGGCTGGCAGCCCTCCACCTCCACCGGCCCGGCCGGCGGGGCGGACAGCCCCTTCACCTTCTGCGCGGTCTCCCGGGCCAGCTGGTCCACCAAGGCCATATCCTCCCCGTCCGGGCGGCCCGCCCCCAGAATGGTGGAGAAGGAGTGCTCCCCCACAAAGGCCCCGCCGGCCACGGGGCAAAAGCCGTTGGCCGCCATGACGTCGCGCAGCTCGATGAGCCCGTCGTCAAAGTTGCGGTTGCCGTACAGCACCACCGGTACGGCCAGGGTACCCTCCCCGTGGATGCTGTCCCGGACAAAGGGCAGCATCATGTTGGGCACCCGCCCGGCGTACACCGGGGTGCCCAGCACGACCAATTCGTCCGCTCCAAAGCGCAGCTCCCGCTCCCGGCCCTTGGGCTGGGTGTAGTCGTGGGCCTGGTACTGCGCCCCCAGCAGCCCGGCCAGCTGGCTGGCCAGGCGGGTGGCCACTTTCTCCGTGGTCCCTGTGCCGCTGAAATAGACGGCCCAGACAGTTTTAATCTCCATCGTATCCTCCTCTTTTCTTTCCCGTTTGGCTCTCACGGCCCCTCCGGCCGTATCACAGCTCGTGGCACTCCAGGGCGGTCTGCCGGACATACTGTTCCTTGAGCCGGGGCAGAGCGGCCATATGGGGCTGGCCCATGTGGACCTGCTGGTCCTCCCGGCTGTCCCACAGCTCGGCCAGCAGCAGCACGTCCGGGTCGTCCACATCCCGGAAGTAATCGTACTGGCGGCAGCCCTTCTCGGCCAGCACCGCCTGGCGCAGGCCCGCGCCGGCCACAGCGGACAAAAAGTCCTCCCGCATCCCGGGCTTCATCTCGTAGCGCACATAGACTCTGTACAAGACCATTCCCTCCCGTTGTTTCCTGCCGTGGCGCAACCCCCATCCGCCCTTGGCAAATCCCCGGTCAAGCCGGGACCTTGCAGCCCGGGCCCCCAAGGCCGCGCCCTATCCCCGCAGGCGCTTATAGTCCAGATATCCCTCTAAAATCAGGCTGGCCGCCACCGCGTCCACGGTCTTTTTCCGCTTTTTGGCGTTTTTTCCCGCTTCCAACAGGATGCGGTGGGCGTCCACGGTGGTCCTCCGCTCGTCCCACAAAACAGGCCGCAGGCCGGTGGCCCGCTCCACCTGGGCGGCAAACTCCCGATACAGCTGGGCCCGGGGACCCTCGCTGCCGTCCATATTCCGGGGGAAGCCCATGACAAGCTCCTCCACCCGGTGCTCCCGGACCAGCCGGGCCAGCTCTGCCAGCACCACCTCCGCCTTCCGGCTGTGGATGGTGCTGGCGCTCCCGGCCAGCAGGCCGGTGGGGTCTGACAGGGCCACGCCGGTGTGGGCGTCGCCGTAATCGATGGCCATGACCCGCATAGGCGCCCTCCTTTCGCTCTTCCCCCTCACTATACAGGAAATCCCGGGGAAATACAACCCTCTTTCCCATTGACTTCCTGCAAAAAACCTCCCATAATAAAAAAGACCAGCGGGTCCAGGGAGGAGCGCAGAGATGGAGTTTTACGCAACCTTAGGCGCCAGCTGCGCCAGTCCCGGCGTGCTGGACGGACTATTCCGCGCCGGCATGACGGGGGCGCGGCTGAATTTGTCCCACACCAGTCTTGCGCGCTGCCGCGCCCTGCTCCAGGAGGCCTATTGGCCCGCCGCCCGGCGGGCGGGCCGCCCCGGCGCCCACCTGATTTTGGATATGCAGGGGCCAGAGCTGCGCACCGGCCCCCTGCCCACCCCCCTCAGCCTCCGGGAGGGGGAGCAGCTGCTCTTAGGCCGGGGCGGCGTCCCCGTCCCTCAGGCGGTGCTGGAGGCGGCCGGGCCGGACCAGCAGCTGTCCATCGACGACAGCGCCATTCTCCTCCAGGTACGCCGCCCGGTGCCGGGGGGCCTGCTGTGCCAGGTGCTCCGGGGCGGGACGCTCCGCGGCTGGAAGAGCTTGGCCCTGCTGGGCGCAGAGGTGGACGCCCCCGTCCTCACCCCCTCTGACTTGGACAACCTGTCCCTGGCCGGGCAGGCCGGCGTCACCCACATCCTCCAGCCCTTTGTCCGGGGCCGCCGGGACCTGGAGGTTCTCAGGCAGACTCTGGACAGTCTGGGGCTGCGGCAGGTCCAAATCATCGCCAAGATTGAAAGCCCGCGGGGGGTGGAGCGCCTGGAGGAGATTCTGCCGGCGGCCAACCAAATCTGCATCGCCCGGGGGGACCTGGGCAACGCCATCCCCCTGTGGAAGCTGCCCGGCCTGCAGAAGGACATCGCCCGGCGCTGCCGGGCGCAAAACAAGCCCTTCTGCCTGGTGACTCAGCTGCTGTGGTCCATGGAGCAGCGGCCCGTCCCCACCCGGGCGGAAGTGTGCGATATCTACAACGGCGTGCTGGACGGCGCGTCCTCCCTGATGCTCACCGGAGAGACCGCCGCCGGCGCCTGGCCGGTGCAGGCCATGGACTACCTGGTCCGCACCGCCCGGGAGGCGATGGCGGAGCTGGCCGCGGGAGAGAAGGAGTGATTGTCGTGGAGCAAATTCTGTATGTAAACGCCTGTATGCGCGGGGAGCAGTCCCGCACCGCCGGGCTGTGCCGCGCCTTTTTAGAGGCCTATGCCGCCGGACACCCGGAGGCGGATATCCGCCTCCGGGACCTGACCGGGGCCAGCCTGCCCGTTCTCACCGGCCCCCTGACCCGGCAGCGGGACGAGCTGGCCGCTCAGGGGGCGGACCACCCCCTCCTCGCCCCCGCCAGGGAGGTGGCCGGCGCCGGGCTCATCCTCATGGGCGCGCCCTACTGGGACCTGACCTGTCCCGCCGCCCTGAAGGTCTATCTGGAGTGGGCCTCCACGCTGGGAATCACCTTCCGCTATGAAAAAGACGGGCGGCAGGTGGGCATGAGCCGGGCCCGGCACCTGGTATACATCACCACCGCCGGCGGACCGGCCGCCGGGCAAAATCTGGGCTATGACTATCTCCGGGCCTGGGCCGCCATGGTGGGAATCCCCGCCACCCACTGCGTCCTGGCGGAAAATCTGGATGTGCGGGGGGCCGGCGTGGAGGACATCCTGTCCCGGGCCAGCGCCCAGGCCGCCGCCCTGGCCCGGAGCCTGCCCTGAGCGCAGCCGGGCGCTTCCGGCTTGTTTGCCGCCGGAAAAGCTGATATACTATGGTTCCACATTTATCGCCCACCACCCATTGCGCCCGGTCCCGCGCCGGCGACAGGAGGACAGACTGATATGAAAACGCTGATGGTTCTGGACGGAAATTCCATTGTCAACCGCGCCTTTTACGGGGTCAGCCAGAACCTGACCACCCGGGACGGCCAGCCCACCAACGCCGTCTACGGCTTTCTGAACATCCTCAACAAGCTGCTGGAGGAGACCGGCCCCGACGCCCTGTGCGTCGCCTTTGACCGCAAGGCCCCCACCTTCCGGCACCTGGCCTATGCCGGCTACAAGGCCCAGCGCAAGGGGATGCCGGACGAGCTGGCCAGCCAGATGCCCATTTTAAAGCGGGTGCTGGCCGCCATGAACATCCCCATGTACGAGCTGGACGGCTGGGAGGCCGACGACCTGATTGGCACCATCTCCAAGCGGGACGCCGCCGCCGGCTGGCAGACCGTCATCGTCACCGGGGACAAGGACTCCCTGCAGCTCATCACCGGGGACACCACCGTCAAGCTGGTGTCCACCCGCATGGGCCGCACCACCACCCGGGACATGACTCCCGAGTCCTTTCAGGCGGAGTATGGCTTTGCGCCCCTCCACATCATCGACCTGAAGGCCCTCATGGGGGATTCCAGCGACAACATCCCCGGGGTCAGGGGCGTGGGGGAGAAGACCGCCATGGCCCTTATCCAGCGCTACGGCTCGGTGGACGCGCTGTACGCCGCCCTGCCCGGCATTGAGATGGCCCCCGGCCAGAGCGCCAAGCCCGGCGTGGTGAAAAAGCTGTCCGAGGGGGAGCGGGAGGCCCGGATGTCCTATGACCTGGCCACCATCCGCACCGACGCCCCCATCGACTTTGCCCCGGAGGCCAACCTGCGCCGCCCGGCGGACAACAACGCCCTGTATCAGCTGTTTCTGGAGCTGGAATTTACCAAGCTCATTGAGAAATACCACCTCACCGCCCCCCAGGGGAAGGCCAGGCAGGAAGAGCAGTTTACCGGCAGCTGCACCAGCGAGGCTGTGACGGAGCGGGCCCGGGCGGAGGCGCTGCTGGCCCTCTGGCGGACCTGTGACAGCGTGGATGTGCTGGCCCTGCCCTCCCTGGACGTGGTGGTGGTGGAGCACTGTGAGAGCGAGAGCGACAGCCACGCCGCCATCCTGATGGCAGACAGGCTGGAGGGGTACCACGACATTCTGCGCGCCCTCATGGCCCCCGGCATCCAAAAGAACACCCACGACGTGAAAAGCCTGCTGTCCCGGCTGCTGGCCGAGGGCATTGAGGGGGGCGGCTTCGTCTTTGATACCGCCATCGCCGGCTATCTGCTGTCCCCCACCGACGGCAGCTATGAGCTGGAGACGCTGGGAATGCGGTGGTTCAACCACGAGTTCCCCAAGGCCAGGGACACCTATCTGGCCCCCGGCGCCTTTACTCCCTTAGGGGACCAGGTGGCGGTGGTGGGCGCTTTTCTGTCCCACTGCGCCCTCATCGGGGCGCTGAAGGAGGCCATGGCCCCCCGGCTGGAGGAGCTGGGGATGCACCAGCTCTATTACGGCATCGAGCTGCCCCTGTGCCCCGTGCTGGCCGAGATGGAGGCGGCCGGGATGCTGGTGGACCGGGCCACCCTGGCTTCCTTTGGGGAGATGCTGGACGGGCGCATCCGGGCCGGCGAGGCCCTCATTTACGAACTGGCGGGGGAGCAGTTCAACATCAACTCCACCCAGCAGTTTGGACGCATCCTCTTTGACAAGCTGGGCCTG
>CASECK010000007.1 GCA_949286295.1 uncultured bacterium
AGGACTGGTATTCAAATTCCAGGTTGTACATGGACACGATGTCCCCGTCCTTGATGCCCATCTGCTCCAGCCGGTCGAACAGGCCGGACTGGCGCAGCTTCTGGTCAAACCAGTTGCGGGACTCAAAGTCAGAGAAATTCACATTGGCAATCAGCCGCTGCAGCCAGGGGGCGTCCACCACCCAGGTGCCGTCAAACTCCTGGATGTCCACCTGGCCGGAGGTGTCCACCTCCGGGGGGCGCTCCACATAGGTGGGCTCGTACACCGCCACCGGGGGCAGGCTCTGGAGCTCCTGGGCGCACCGGAGCACCAGCTCCCGGGTGCCTTGGTGGGCGGCGGCGGACAGCTCCAGCAGCTCCATCCCCAGCCCCTCCACGTGCTCCCGCAGCCGCTTCAGCAGGGCGGGGTCGGTCATAATGTCCACCTTGTTGGCCGCCACAAGCATCTTCCGGCTGGCCAGCTGGGGGGAGTACTGCCTGAGCTCGGCGTTGATGGCCTCGAAGTCAGCCACCGGGTCCCGGCCCTCGCTGCCCGACACGTCCACCACATGGACCAGCAGGCGGCAGCGGTCGATGTGCCGCAGGAAGTCGTGTCCCAGGCCGGCGCCCCCGGCGGCGCCCTCGATGATGCCCGGGATGTCGGCCATGACGAAGGAGACCCCCTCCTCCACATAGACCACCCCCAGATTGGGGAACAGGGTGGTGAAGTGGTAGTTGGCGATTTTGGGCTGGGCCCGGCTCACCACCGACAGCAGCGTGGACTTGCCCACGTTGGGAAAGCCCACCAGCCCCACGTCGGCCAGCAGCTTCAGCTCCAGCACCACCTCCCGGCTCTCACCGGGCAGGCCGGCCTTGGCAAACCGGGGCACCTGCCGGGTGGGGGTGGCGAAGTGCTGGTTCCCCCAGCCGCCCCGCCCCCCTCTGCACAGCACAAAGGGGGCGTCGTCAGACATATCCTTGATAATCTCCCCGGTCGCCCCGTCCCGGATGACGGTGCCCCGGGGAACCCGAATCACCAGGTCCTCTCCGTCCCGGCCGGTGCAGCGTTTTCCGCCGCCGTCCATGCCGTTGCCGGCCGCATATTTGCGCTTATAGCGGAAATCCATCAGGGTGGACATATGGTCGTCCACCCGCACCACCACATCTCCGCCCCGGCCGCCGTCGCCGCCGTCAGGCCCACCGGCGGCCACATATTTCTCCCGGTGGAAGGATACCACGCCGTTGCCTCCGTTGCCGGAGCGGACGGCGATTTTCGCGGTGTCTACAAAGGGCGCAGCCATGGCCGCCACCTCCTCTTTTTCAAAAAATCAAAATTCCAGCAGGTTCAGGCCCACCGTGCCGCTGAACTTCCGCCCCACCTGGCCGTCCCACACCTGGAGGAACAGCTCCAGGGTGGAACTGATGGTGCAGGAGGTGAGATGGCCGGCGTGGACCTCTCCGGTGACAGGGTTCCCGATGGTGATGTGGAGGTGGAGATAGGGCTTCCCCTCCATCCGGGTCACGCTCCCCACCAGGGCGGAAATCTCAAAATCTCCCTGATAGCGCCGGGAGTAATACTTCTTTTCCCCGGTGTTGAAAATGCCGAGGGTCACATCATTGGCGGCTCCCAGAGCGGACACGCAGCCCAGCTGGACGTTCTCCCGCTCCGCCAGGGCGGCGAGCTGCTCCACGACCTCTTCACCCGGGTCCAGCCGCAGCACATAGCCCTGGGAAAACTTCCGGTACTCCATGGGTTCCCTCCTGTTTCGTGATAAAAAAGCCGCAAACGGTTCTCGTTCGCGGCTTTTCGGCAATCAATTACTGGGCGGCTTCCTCGATGATGGAGACCTGCTTGCGGTCCTTGCCCAGGCGGTGGAACTTCACCCGGCCGGACTTCATGGCAAACAGGGTGTCGTCGCTGCCCTTGCCCACGTTCACGCCGGGGTGGATGTGGGTGCCCCGCTGGCGGACCAGCACGTTGCCGGCCAGCACGAACTGGCCGTCGCCCCTCTTGACGCCCAGGCGCTTGGCCTCGGAATCGCGGCCGTTGCGGGTGGAGCCGACGCCCTTTTTATGGGCGAAAAACTGTAAACCGATGTTCAGCATCTCTTACACCTCCATGACAGAAATATGTTCAGGGTACTCCTCCGCCAGGCGGACAAAGTGGACCATCAGGCCAGCCAGCAGCGCCTGACAGGTGCTCTCGTTGGTCTGGCCCAGCGCGGCGGGGAGCTTCAGTGAGACGGACGCGTCCTTTTCCCTTACCTTCACCGCCGCCTCCAGGCCGAGCACGTCGTTGACGGTGCACTCGGCCAGCCGGACCGCGCTGGTGACGGCGGCGCAGACAATGTCCGCCCCCGCCGGGGCGTATCCGCTGTGGCCCTTGACCTCAAAGCCCACAATGCGGCTGCCCTGGGTGGAAAATGTGACGGTGGTCATCAGGCCTTGATGGCGCCAATCTGCACCTTGGTATAGGGCTGGCGGTGGCCCTGACGCTTGCGGTAGCCCTTCTTGGGGGTGTACTTGAAGATGCGAATCTTCTTCCCCTTGCCGTTCTTCACCACGGTGGCCTCCACGCTGGCGCCCTCCACGGTGGGCGCGCCGAAGGTGGCCTTGTCCCCGTCCAGGACGGCCAGCACCTGGTCGAAGGTGACGGTCTGGCCGGCCTCGGCCTCCAGCTTCTCGATAAAGAGGGTGTCGCCCTCGGCCACCTTATACTGCTTGCCGCCGGTCACGATAATCGCGTGCATACTGTATTCAACTCCTTCATAACGGGCTCGCTCTCCCAGGCGGGGGGACCCACTTGAAAACCTGTTCAATGCGGCTTCGACATTCTATCAGCTGGCCAGGGCATTGTCAAGAGAAAACGGGATATTTTTTGCCCTTTTCCGCCGCCTCCGAAGAACATTCTCCCTTTGATAAGAATCACTTGCGTTAATTCTCCGCCTGTGCTAAAATAGTGCCAACCAATCCAAGCAGGGAGGCGACCCCATGAGATTCAAGCCCGCGCTGCCCGGCCCCGCCCTGGAGGGGCCGCTCCTGGCCTCCGACTGCGACCGCGCCGCCCAGGTGGGAAAGGTCCGCCTGGGGCAGCGGTGCCTTTATCTGGTTAAGTTCTCCCACTCCCTCTACCTGCCCTACAGCCAAATTCTCCACGCCTGGCTGCGCCAGGAGGAGGCCAGCGCCAGCCTGTGCTGCGGCCGGGCCAACTTCGACCAGTTCTATCTCATGCTCCGGTGCCCCGACGGACAGGTCCGCCGGGGCCAGGTGCCGGACAAGGCCTCCGGCCAGCGCTGCCTGGACCACATCGCGGCGCAAAACCCGGCCGCCGCCATCGGGTACTATCCAAACAGGGGCGCCGCTCCATAACAGACAGGGCCGCCCCGTTGGGGCGGCCCTGCGCTTGCGCCTTAACGGCCATCACGCGTTGCCGAACTCGCTGAAGAAGCGGTCGTGGACCGCCTGGACGGCGGCCTCGGCATCCCGCTCGTCCACCAGGACAGAGACCTTGATTTCGCTGGTGGAGATCATGTTGATGTTGATTCCGGCGGAGTACAGCGCCTCGAACATCTTGCAGGCCACGCCGGCGTTGTGGGCCATTCCGGCGCCCACCACCGACACCTTGGCCACCTGCTCGTTGAGCTCCACCGATTTGCAGCCGATGGCCTGCATATTCTCCTCCATAACCTCTCGGGCCCGCTGTCCGTCGTCCCGGGCCACGGTGAAGCTGATGTCCTTGCTGCCGTCCCGGCCGATGGACTGGAGAATGATGTCCACATTGATGTTCTCCTTGGCCAGGAGGGAAAAGATTTTAAAGGCGATGCCGGGCCGGTCGGCCAGCCCCACCAGGGCGACGCGGGAGACGTTTTTATCCTTGGCCACGCCGCTGACGTGAGTTTTTTCCATGGTCTTGACTACCTCCTTGACTTTTGTGCCGGGATTTCCGCTGAAACTGGACAGGACCTCCAGGTCCACATTGTACCGCTTGGCCATCTCCACCGAGCGGTTGTGGAGCACCTGCGCGCCCAGGCTGGCCAGCTCCAGCATCTCGTCATAGGTGATCTCATCCAGCTTTCTGGCCCCCTTGACGGTGCGGGGGTCGGCGGTGTAGACCCCGTCCACATCGGTGTATATCTGGCACAGGTCGGCCCGCAGGGAGGCCGCCAGGGCCACCGCGGAGGTGTCTGAACCGCCCCGGCCCAGGGTGGTGACATCGTCATACTTGTTGATGCCCTGGAAGCCGGCCACCAGCACAATCTTCCGCTTGTCCAGCTCCTTCTGGATGCGCTCGGTGCGCACCCGCTTGATGCGGGCCGAGGAGTACACCGAATCGGTGAGCATCCCCGCCTGCCATCCGGTCAGCGAGACCGCCTGATAGCCCATGCGCTCGATGGCCATGGCGCACAGGGCGATGGAAATCTGTTCGCCGGTGGACAACAGCATATCCATCTCCCGCTTGGAGGCCCGGGGGTTAATCTCCCCGGCCTTCTCAATCAGCTCGTCGGTGGTGTCCCCCTGGGCGGACAGGACGGCCACCACGCTGTGCCCCCGGCGGTAGGTCTCGGTGATGATTCGGGCCACATTCCGAATCTTGTCGGCGTCGGCCACAGAGCTGCCGCCGAATTTTTGTACAATCAAAGCCATGTATCGTTTCCCCCTAAAAGGTCAAATGGTAATCCCTCGCGCCTGGGCGGCGGGCCGCTGTCCTCCGTCCCGGCGCTCCCCCGCCATTCTATGCCTCAGGCCAGCACCCGGAACAGGGAGCGCACCTGCATCCCCTTCAGCCGGTCCAGCAGGGCGGGCCGGGTCATGACAGGGGTGAGGAAGGCCACCTCCCCGCCGGGCGCGCCCGACCGGGCCAGGGGATGAAGCTCTCCCACCGCCTGCCGGGCCTGCTCCATAGAGCCGGAGGCCCGGACGTACCAGGGGCTGCTCAGGCCGTCGTCCGATACCACCAGGCCGGGGTCGCCCTCCTCCCAGTCGTTGCGCCGGTCGCGCTTTAAATCCCGGGCGATATCCATCACATCGGCCACCACGGCGGAGGCGGTGGGCATCTTGCCCGCCCCCCGGCCGTAAAACATCACGTCCCCAATGGCGTTGCCGGTGACGGCGATGGCGTTGAACACGTCCTCCACCCCGGCCAGGGGGTCCTCCCCGGGCACCAGGTGGGGGGCAACGAAGGCGCACACCTTTCCCTCCGGCTGGCGCAGCGCCCGCCCCAGCAGCTTGATTTTATAGCCCGCGGAGTCGGCATAGGCCACGTCCTCCAGCGTCACCCCCCGGATGCCCTGGGTGGGCACCTGGCCGGGGTACCCCTGCCGGCCGAAGGCCAGCGCCGCCAGAATGCAAATCTTCCGGCAGGCGTCGTGGCCGTCCACGTCAGCGGTGGGGTCCTTCTCGGCATAGCCCTTGTCCTGGGCCTCCTTCAGGGCCTGCTCAAAGGTCAGGCCCGCCCGAATCATCCGGGTGAGGATATAGTTGGTGGTGCCGTTGAGAATCCCGGTGACCTGGCTGAGCTCGTTGGCCGCCAGGCAGGAGGTCAGGGGCCGCAGGATGGGGATTCCCCCGCCCACACTGGCCTCGAACAGATAGCTGCACCCGTGCTCCCGGGCCAGCTTCAGCAGCTGGCAGCCGTGGGTGGCCACCAGCTCCTTGTTGGAGCTGACCACGCTCTTGCCCGCCCGCAGGGCCCTGGAGGTGTACTCCAAGGCAACGGTGGCCCCGCCGATGGTCTCCACCACGATGTCCACCTCGGGGTCGCGCTCAATGACGGAAAACTCCTTCACGAAGCAATCCCGGTAGGGGCTGTCCGGGAAGTCCCGCACATCCAGAATATACTTCAGCCGCACCAGGCCGTCCACCCGGCGCTCAATCAGACTGCCGTTTTGGGTGAGCAGCTCCGCCACGCCGGAACCCACGGTGCCAAAGCCCAAAATCGCTACATTCACCATCTTCGCTTCACTCCATCATTTCTGTATGATTGCGGCCGGTGCCGCGTGTCTCCCTTATCCGGCCAGAATCTCGCACCGGACCACACCGCTGCGGTTGGACACCTGGCTGACCACATCCTCCAGCGAGTCCCGCAGGGCGGAGGTCTCCGCCGTCATGGTGACCACCGCGCAGCCGCTGACCGGGATGCTCTGGTTGATGGTCAGAATGTTCATCCCCGTCCCGGCCAGCACGTTGAGCACCCCGGACAGGACCCCCGGCTCATCCCGCAGCAGCACCTGGAAGGTGATGATGCGCCCATGGAGCATATCGTTGAAGGGGCGCACCGCGTCCTTGTACTTGTAAAAGGCGCTGCGGCTGATGCCCACCGCCTGCACCGCGCTGTTGACCGTCTTCTTCTCTCCCGTCTCCAGCAGGCGCTTGGCCTCGGCCACCTTCCGGAATATCTCCGGCATGGCGCTGGCCTGCACAATAAAATACTTTGCCGGACCGCTCATGGCTCCCTCCCGTCCTCGCGCTGCCTCTGTCCGCGTCATGCGGCCATTTGTTTTTCTGTTGTGGTCTATTGTACCATATGCGCCCGCCCTTGACAATGCGCAATCCGCCCCGCAAAGTGCGAAACTTTTTTCCGCCGCCTTCGTCGTTTTTTGTCACATCCTACAACGACACCCCGCCCACCCTCCGGGCGCGGGGCGGGGCCTAAAAGAGGCGCCGCGGATGTCTCCATCCGCGGCGCCTCGGTTCGCTTCTTCCTCCTGACCGGCCCTCTTACGCGCCGGTCTGGCCGGCGGGGGGCGCGGCGCCGGACTGGCTTGCGGAGCCGCCCGGGTCAGTGCCGCCCGGCACGCCGGGGTCCACCGGGTCCCCGGGGTTCACCGGGTCCACCGGCTGGCTGGGGTCCACGGGCTGGACGGGGTCCACCGGCTGATTGGGGTCCACAGGCTGGCTGGGGTCCACGGGCTGGACGGGGTCCACATAGCCCGGGTCCCCGGGATTCAGGTTCATATTCGGGTCGTTGGGGTCCGGTTCCACCACCACCTGGGCGTGGACGGTACACAGCCCGTGGGTGGAGGCCACGCCGTAGCGGTATTTCTCATCCGCCGCGGTCACGCCGCCCACCGCCAGGCGCTCATAGTCGGGGTAGCACACCTCCCGCAGGCTGGCCTCGGGGCAGTTGGGCCCAGCCTCGTGGTACAGGCCGGTCTGCTTGGCCTCCTCCCCCTCGCCGTCCATCACCGGGTCGTCCACACAGATGGTCATGACCCCCGCGGCGGTGTGCACCGGGCACACGTCCCCCTCCGGATAGTCCTCGGGGAAGATAGAGCGGTTCACCACCCGGCTGCCCTCCCCCATGACGGTGCGGGGGTCTATCCGGCAGTACTCGGTGGCCAGCTTGCCGCTGTCCAGGCAGTAGGCGACGGTCCGCCGCCCGCCCGGGTCGGGGAAATCCCGGTCGGGCAGGCCCTCGTGGATACGGCTCATAACCTGGTTCCAAAGGTCCACGTGCCGGGTGGTGTTGGGCATGGTGCCGGTGTTGTTGGGATAGCCCATCCACACCGCGGCGGTGTAATAGGGGGTGTAACCCACAAACCACAGGTCCTTGACGTCATTGGTGGTGCCGGTCTTGCCGGCGGCGTGCATCCCCCGCAGGTCGTGCCCGGCGGCGGTGCCGCTGTCCAGCACGCTCTGGAGCAGCTCGTTCATATAGTAGGCGGTCTGCTCCTTGATGACCTGCTGCCGCTCCTGGCCGTTCTCCAGCAGCAGGACCTCCTCGCCGTCCACAAGCTGGGTGATTTTGGTAAAGGTCCGGGACTGGGTGTACACGCCGTTGTTGGGGAAGACGGCGTAGGCCTCGGCCATATCCCGGTTGGTCACCCCGTCGGTCAGGCCGCCCATGGCCAGGGGGGCCACACCCACGTCGCTGTACACCTTGCCGTTGATTTCCCGGCCCTCCTCCAAATCGATGTGGAAGCGGTCCTGCATAAAGTTAAAGCTCTCCTGGGGGGTGACCAAGTCCGCGACAATGCGCACGGCGATGGTATTCAGCGACCAGCGCAGGGCATAGGGGATGTCGGTCAGGCCCCGGTAGCTGGCCGACCCGGAGTTATAGGGCCAGGGGTTGCCATTCATCTCCTGATAGGGGTAGTCGTCCAGCACCGTGATGGGACTGATTTTGCCCATCTCAAAGGCGGGGGCATAGACGGACAGGGGCTTGATGGACGAGCCGGGCTGTCTGGGGGAGCTGTTGGCAAAGTTGCTGAGCAGGTTACCCTCCTTCTGCCCGAACTGGCCGGCAATGGCCACCAAATCCCCGGTGTTGTTGTCAATGACAGAGATGGAGGACTGCATCCGCTCGCCGCTGCGGGAGGTGTAGTCCAGATTTTCCCGGTTGGTGTATACCGCATCCACCGCCGCTTGGACGTCCGGGTCAAAGCAGGTGTAGATGCGCAGGCCGCCCTGGGACAGGGCCTGCTCGATTCGGGTGTCCGACCAGTCGAACTCCTGCTTCAGGGCCGCAATCACGTCAGAGCGAACGGTCTCCTCATACCAGGTGTAGATATTGGTCACCTGGCTCTCCCCCTCGGCCCGCTCAAAGACCAGCTCCTGGGCCACGGCCTGGTCGTGCTCCTCCTGGGTAATCTTGCCCTGGCGGAGCATCTCGCTCAGGATGACCTCCTGGCGGTACTTGTTCCACTGCCGGGCGTCCCACAGCTCGCCGGTGCTGGTCTCGGACTTGGACACGGAGTAGGGGCCGTATTTGGAGGGGTTGTTGGTGATGCCCACCAGACTGGCGCACTCAGCCAGGGTCAGCTGGGACACGGGCTTGCCGAAATAGGTCAGCGCGGCGGACCCCACCCCCTTGCAGCCGCTGCCCAAGGGGATGATGTTCAGGTACATCTCGATGGTGTCCTCTTTGCTGTTGTTCTGGGTGAAGCGCAGGGCCCGGACAATCTCGGTAATCTTCCGCTTCACCGTCACCTCGTTGTAGTCGGTGAGGTTTTTGAGCATCTGCTGGGTGATGGTGGAACCGCCGGAGATGCTGTTGCCGGTAAACATATCCAGCACGGCCTTTCCGGTGCGCAGCCAGTCCACCCCCGGGTGCTCCCAGAAGCGCTGGTCCTCTATGGCCACGGCGGCGTCAATCAGGTACTGGGGCATATCCTCCAAGTCCACCCAGATGGCGTTCTCCGCGCTGAACAGCTGGGTCATCTCCACATATTCCCCGGTGTTCTTGTCCTGGTAGTACATATAGCTGTTCTCGCCGTAGGTGAAGTCGTCCAGGCTGAGGTCGGCCAGGGGGACGATGACCCGGTTGATATACACCGCCGCAAAGCAGCACAGCAGCGCCCCGGTGCACAGCCCCACCAGCAGCAGGGTGCCCAGCACCTTCCACACCATAGAGGCTCTGCCGCCGGCGCGCCTTCTCCGCCTGCGGGGGCGGCGCCCCCCCTCCCCCTCCTGGCCCGGGGCCCTGTGGCGGGAGGGATAGTCGCTGTTTTCGTATAGAGAGCTTTGATTGTGGTCAGACACGATGTTACCTCCAGTCGGGGACCCGCCCGGGGCGGCGTCCCGACGGTCTTGGCTGCGCGGCACACCGGCGCCGCGATAGGAAAACGGGTGCGCGCAACACACCCAGTATGGGTATTATAGCAGATTTTCCCCGTTTGTCCACTAAAACCTAACGCCCGCAGCCCCTCTCCCGGGCGCGGGCCGGTTAAATTTTACGGCCGCCGCCCCTTGCTTTTTTCCCCGCTCCGGGGTACAATAGAATACGAGAAAGAAGCACGAGGAGGCGCCCCGCCATGGAAGAGCTGTTTGGCCCCGATTTTATCACAGTCACAGACGAGGACGGCAACGAATTCGAGCTGGAGCTGGTGGACACCCTGGAGCACAAGGGAATCACCTACCTGGCCCTGTTCCCCGCCGTGGCCGGGGACGAGCAGACCGGCCAGCCCGTGGACGTGGACGCCGACGACGAGGAGTACGGCCTTGTCATCATGAAGGCCATCCAGGACAACGGCGAGGAGCTGCTGTCCACCCTGGATTCCGACCAGGAGCTGGACGAGGTCTACGAGCTGTTCATGGAGCGCTTCTTCCAGGAGGAAGCCCAGGAAGAGTAACTTCGTTTTTCCTGCTCGGTGCGTGATGGGTCCTTTTAAACCCACATCTCTTGAACGGGACGCACCTCTCGCCGCGCGGGTTGCAGGCCTCCCGGCCCCCTTCGAGGCCAGCCGGACGTTGGAAGCAGCAAAACGCGGCGGAAGCGACCCACCTGCCAAACGTGCAGGTTCTAATCGGGTCCACACGGCCAGAGCGGGACATTTAGAGAAAACGCGCATCCCTCACTGGGCCGCGGCACCCTCTTTGGGCGCCGCGGCTTTTCTATCCCCTCCCCGCCGCGGGGGGAGGGGACCCGCGCCGGCCGGAGCGTCACTCCGCCGCCTGCTGGGATTCGGCCTGCTTTTGCGCGCTGTACGACACCACACCGCCCACGACCTGCTTTTGGATGGCGGAGGCGGCCAGCTCCATGGCCCCATAGTCCGGCTCCCCATTTTGGACCGGCAGCATAATCTCCAGCTCATCGGCGTCTTTCGCGTAAAAATTCTTCGCGTAGCTGAACTTCCCCGTATGCGCCGCTTTATGAATCGCCGCGGTGAGAAAGATTGCGGCAAAGGGAGGCAGGCGCTGCGTGTGCACCACGGCGATGTGGTCGTCCGCGCCATACGCATAATTCCGGTATTTTGCCGAGCCGAACATATCCACCGTCACCGTGTTTTTGGGGAAAACCGTAACGTCATTCCCGATGAAGGCCGACACCCCCTGCTCCGCTTCTCCGGCCGTTACAAAGGGCAGGGGACCGGCGGTCCGGTCCGCGCTTTTCAGGCGCTTGCCCCGAGTGGACGCCCCGAACAGCTCCTTCAGATTGAACTGCTTCCACGCCATGCATTCAAATTTCTCTATCGCCGCTTTCTCCCCGGGAGTCAGGCGCGTATCCTTCAGCCCGGCGGCGGAGAGATAGGCCTCCAGCTCCGCGTGCCGCCGCGCCTCCAGCTGTGCGACAAACCGCTCCATAAAGTCAAAATCCAGTTTCCCCTCCCCCGTGACGGGAAGCTTAACGGCGGCCGTCCGGAAGGTCTGGTCGGCATTGCGGACCAGGACGGACAGCATCCTTGCTTTTTGCTTGTTCAAAACCGCGGTGAAGAAATGGACCGCTTTGGGAGGAATGGAGATTTTCGGGGTGACTTTTCTGACAAACTGCCCGGCGTACCAGGGCTTTTGCCGGTAGAAAAAGTCCATTTGCAGCAATCCCAAGCTCCAGGTGCCCGCGGGATTGATGTTGCTGGCATTGACAAACCCCGTGCTCTTCAGTATGCCCTGATTGAGGGACGTTCTTGTCACATAATCGTACTCGTCCCCCGGCGTCAGCACGTCGGAATTGAAACTCAGCGTGCGTTCAATCTCAAACAAATCTCCCAGCCGGAATTCGCCCCACTCAACCTGGCCCAGTCTTTTGTTGAGTGAGGCATTTATTTTTTTAGGCGGCTGTCCTCCTGATTCTCCACTTTGAGCAGGGTGGATACTTCCCAGGCCAAATACTCGCTGACCGTCTTTTGGATATCTTCCAAGGTGGGTCTTGTATCCATGGGCGCCGTTTGGTTCCAGTCCGACCCGTTTTGCGGGTCGATATGGCCCTCGTAATACTCTTTTTCGGTGAGCAGACGGAGCTTTTCTTTCCCGTAGCGCACCAGGTCGACGACCTCTTGATAGCGCTCCTTCGCGTGGTCCGTGTCCCGCAGATTCACGCTTGCCTTTTTCCGGTTGGAGCGGGTATAGCCGTCGTTGGAAAAGTCAATGAACTTCACCACGTCGTCCCTCTGATGGGCCTCGCCCACGCGGAACACATAGACGTTGGTCTGGACGCTGGATTTGCCTATGAAAAGGTCGAGGGGCATTTTGATGCTGGCAAGCAGCGTGTTTCGCTTTAAAATCTTCCGGTTGTACTCCGCCGCTTTCCCGGACCCCGCCGAGTTCTGGATGATGATGGCGGCGTATCCGCCCCTCATCATGGACAGCGCCCGCTCCACAAAAATCATGCCGTTTCCCTTGGCGGAGTAGGGCGGATTTAGGACAAAGGCGGTCGCGGGGAATCGCTTCTTGCCGTTTCCATACCCATAGTTGCCGTTGAAATCAGTCAGGGAATCCTTGTTCAGGATGTTAGAGCTGCCGTCCCCCATGAGAATCATGTTCAAAATGGCAAGCATATAGACGCTGGAGAGAATTTCAAGGCCCAGCAGCTGATTGGACTTAATCTGCGCCGATTTTTCCGCCAGCTCTTCCGGGGAGTTGAGTCTCTCCTTGGCATCGACCAGCATCTCGTTCATCGCCGCAACCAGCAGGCCGGCGGAGCCTGTGGCAAAGTCCCATACATACGAATCCATGTTGACCCGGGCAAGCCGGACCAAAAACGTCGCGACGTAAGAGGGGGTCAGCACCACATCATTCAGCTTGTCCTGGGTAAAGCCGAGCCAGCTGTACATCTCGTTGAACAGCTTGCCGGTGAAGTCCGTGGTCAGGCCGATTTTATAGTAGATGCCAAGGTCGTCCACAATTTTGGTGAACACGCGCTTGAGCTGGCTCTCCCCATTTGTGACCTTGTTGATGTTGTCCGTGGTCAGCGTATTTTGCAGGGTTCTCAAAATCAGCTCTTTCTTCTCCCGGGGCAGCTTTTTCTCGTTGAGAAAGGCCCTGATTTTCCTTACGATGATGTCGCCGTCCGTGTTTCCCTCCTCCGGAGAGGACTTCAGGTCCTCTTTGTCCAGCGGCGCGACTTTTCCCGGCACGCCCAGCGTCGCAATGATGGAGGCGGCCACCAGATAAACCCGGTCGTTTTCCCCCAGGCCCTTTTCGTTTTGATAAATATCGTTGTTGAGTTTCACCAGGCTGGCGCTGATCTCCTGCTCCCGCTTCTCCTTCAGCTGCTCCAGCTCCTCCTGGGTCAACTGCAGCGCCCTCACTTGCTCAAGGAAGGCGTCAAAGTTCTCCGCCTTTAAAAAGGAGAGGTCGGTATACTCCCCGACCCGCTGGCCCACGCCCAGGTTTTTCTTCGACACATAGTATACGCCAATGGAGCACTCCAGCTCCCCGCGCTCGTTCTGAAACCCCGTTACGCCAATGGCGATGATATCCGTGTAGCTGGTATGGTGCAAGATGGCGTTGGCGTAATGCACAGCCCCGTTCACCGCATAGGAGTTGATGTTTTTAAAGTGGGGCTCGTTTTTGGCGGTCCTGTTTTCCACCCGGCCGTCCGCGTCCAGCTTAATTAGCTTGTCCCGATACCCCTTATACTCAATGAGGACCGGGTACTTGTCCAGCTTGCGGTCCGTCAAAAGCAGCTTGGCGTCCGGCCTGTTTCCCCCCGCGCCCCCGTTTTTGGAAAAATAGTCATTCAGCGCCCGGTCAATCTCCGCGTTCAGCGGCTCCTGCTCCAGCTTATAATCCAGCTTGTATGACTTCAGCCATCCGTTCACCAAATCGGCAACCTTCGGCTCGACCGATGGAACCGCCGTCTTTTTCGCCATATTCCTCTCCCTTTCTGTGTGCACGGCACGTCTCCAGCGCTGTCTTTTCCCGCTATCCTCAACTGGGGCCGTCCTTTTCTGCCGCCGGAGGCCGTGCCGCTCCCGTCCGGCCCCCCGGCCTTCCCCTTCAAACCGGCTCCTCCGCGGCAAGATTTGTAATCAATATACCATCTTTCGATTTTTGGCGCAAGCAAGGGGCCAAATTTTTATTCCCCATATTGGGAAGGCCAGCCCGCAGGCTGTGTCACCCGATAAACAGGGAATTTATCGTGGGGATTTTGCAGCCGCAGGGACAAAAAGGATTTTCTTGAAACATGACAGACAGTTGTCCGGTTCCTATGCTATAATACAAAAAAAGCGGGAAAGGCGGCGCATCCCATGAAGGTGGAGCGGCTTATCGGCATTCTGTCCATCCTGCTCCAGCGGGAGAAGGTCACCGCCCCGGAGCTGGCGGAGCAGTTCGAGGTGTCCCGGCGGACCATCCAGCGGGACGTGGAAGCCCTGTGCCGGGCGGGCATCCCCATTGCCACCGCCCAGGGGGCGGGAGGCGGCATCTCTATCATGGAGGGCTACCGGGTGGACCGGACGGTGCTCACCGCCCCGGAGATGGGGGCCATCCTGGCGGGGCTGCGAAGTTTGGACAGCGTCAGCGGTACCCGGCGCTACGCCCAGCTGATGGAGAAGCTGTCCGCCGGGGCTGCCGCTCTGGTGTCCGGCGGGTCCCATATGCTCATCGACCTCTCCTCCTGGTACAAGACCAGCCTGCCGCCGAAAATCGAACTCATCCAGGGGGCGATTGAGCAGCACCGCGTCCTCCGCTTTGCCTACTTCTCCCCCCGGGGGGAGTCGGCCCGGACCGTGGAGCCCTACTACCTGGTGTTTCACTGGTCGGCCTGGTATGTGTGGGGCTGGTGCCGGAGTCGGGAGGATTTTCGCCTGTTCAAGCTCAACCGCATGACGGACCTGGCCGCCGGGGAGGCCTTCGAGCCCCGTCCCGCTCCCCTGCCCGACCTGGCCCCGGAGCGCATTTTCCCGGCAAAGTACTTTGTCACCGTCCTCTTTGACCCCACCTGCCGCTGGCGGCTGGTGGAGGAGTACGGGGCGGACTGCTTCACCGCGGAGCCGGACGGCCGGCTGCGCTTCACCAGCAGCTTCCCCGACGCGGACAGCGCGCTCAGCTGGGCGCTCACCTTTGGGGACCGGGAGGAGCTGATGGAGCCGCAAGAATTGCGGGAGCAACGGGGAACACTGGCCGAGGCCCTGGCCCGGCGTTACCGAAAGGGAGATTAGCATGGCGTCTCATCAGGACTTTGTGGACTATGTGGCCGGGCAGCTGCGGGAGGCTGGCATCATCCGCAGCCGGAAGATGTTCGGCGATTACGGCCTCTACTGCGACGGCATCTTTTTCGCCGTCATCTGCGACGACCAGTTCTTTGTGAAGGTCACCCCGGCGGGGGAGGCGGCCTTCCCCCACCTCCCCAAGGCCCCGCCCTACGAGGGGGCAAAAGATTACTTTTGGGTGGAGGATGTGGACAGCCGGGAGGCCATGACCGCCCTCACCCGCCTGACCTGCCTGGCCCTTCAGGCCCAGCCCAAGAAAGGACGGAAATGACCATGGCCTTTGACTATAAGAAGGAATACCGGGAGTTCTATCTGCCTCCCAAAACGCCGGGCCTCATTGCCGTGCCCGCCATGAACTTTTTGGCGGTGCGGGGGAAGGGCGACCCCAACGAGGAGGGCGGCGCCTACCAGCAGGCCCTGGGGATGCTCTACGCGGTGGCCTTCACCATCAAAATGAGCAAGCTGGGCAAGCATAAACTGGAGGGCTACTTCGACTATGTGGTGCCGCCCCTGGAGGGCCTGTGGTGGCAGGAGGGCCGCCAGGGGGTGGACTACGCCCGGAAGAATGCGTTCCAGTGGGTCTCCCTCATCCGCCTGCCGGAGTTTGTGACGGAAGAGGTCTTTTCCTGGGCCGTCCGGGAGGCCGCGGAGAAGAAGCAGCGGGACTTCTCGGCGGTGGAGTTCTTCCCCTGGGAGGAGGGCCTGTGCGTCCAGTGTATGCACCTGGGCCCTTACGATAACGAGCCCGCCACCGTGGCGGCCATGGAGGAATACGCCCGGGCACAGGGGTGCGAGCTGGATTTCCGTCAGGGCCGGTTCCACCACGAGCTCTATCTGAGCGACGTGCGGCGGACCAAGCCGGAAAAGCGGAAGACCGTCCTCCGCCTGCCGGTGCGGAGGTGCTGTCCTTCGGACACTGGTGCGGAAGAGAAAAAGGGGTGAGGTTATGGCGACTTCCAGGGTGACCGTCCACTTTCCCTGCCCGGTGGAGCGGGTGTGGCAGGTGGTGACCGACCTTTCCCACACCGCCTGGCGCAGTGATTTGGCCCGGGTGGAGGTGCTGGACGAGTCCCACTTTATCGAGCACACAACGAGCGGCTATGCCACAAATTTCACCGTCACAGCCTGGGAGCCGCCCCACCGCTGGGCCTTCACCATGGAAAACGGCAACATGACCGGCTCCTGGGAGGGAATTTTCGAGGCAGCGGAGGGCGACGCCCGGCTCCATTGCACCGAGACCGTCAATGCCAAGCGCTGGTGGATGCGCCCCTTTGTCCCCGGCTACCTGAAGCGGCAGCAGAGGCGGTATCTGGATGACCTGCGGCGGGAATTGACCGGACGGGCGGACTGATTGAGAAGCGCCGGAGTGTGATAGAATAAGAACCACAAATTGGAAGCTGAGGGTAAGAAAAAATGGCAGATAAAAAGAGATTGCTTGATAATCTTGATAAAATCCATACAACCGAAATGGGAATGGATAGAATTAAAAGAAACCTAAACATAGATTCAGCAGATGTTGTGGAGTATTGCAAAAGTAA
>CASECK010000008.1 GCA_949286295.1 uncultured bacterium
CTTACCGCCCGTTCTTCAATACAATCCTTTTAAAAACCAGAGAGAATCAAAGGAGAAGATTACCATGAGTGTTGCACTTGGAGCCGCTATCGCAGTTTTGACCGGCATTGGCGCCGGCCTGGGCATCAGCTTTGCCACCGCCAAGGCTGTGGACGCCATTGCCCGCCAGCCCGAGGCCGCCGACAAGATTCAGAGCAGCCTGCTGATTGGCTGCGCCCTGGCCGAGGCCACCGCTGTTTACGGCCTGGTCATCGGCATCATGCTGATTCTGTTCAGCTAAAAAAGCTTCGGATTTTCAATGTTAGGGAAAGGGGCGTACCGGCATGTTAGAGCTGGATTGGGACATCGTTTGGACCATAGTCAACCTGTTAATCCTGTTCCTGCTGTTAAAGCATTTCCTCTTTAAGCCCATCACCCAGATGATGGAGAGCCGCACGGCGGAGATTGAGAACAACTTAAAAGACGCCGAGGAGCAGAAGCAGAAGGCCCAGCAGCTGAACACCCAGTATGAGGAGCAGCTTCAGGGGGCCCAGGCCCAGGCGGCCCAAATCATCTCCGATGCCAAGGCCCAGGGTCAGAAGGAGTACAGCAGCATCCTGAAAACCGCCCAGGCGGACGCCGCCAAGGAGAAAGAGCGCTCCCGGGCGGAGATGGAGCGGGAGCGGGACGAGATGCTCCGGGGCGTGCAGGAAAACGTCACCGAGCTGGTGCTGCTTACCGCCTCCAAGCTGTCCCAGAAGGAGCTGGATGAGGAATCGGACCGCAAGCTGGTGGATTCCTTCCTTTCCGAGGCCGGTGACAAGCCATGAGGACCCTGGAGACACGTTACGCCCTGGCCTTGCTGGACTTGACCCAAGATGAGGCCGGGCTGGAAAAAGCCGCGGGGCTGCTCACCGGGGACGCCGCCCTGTGGCAGGCCCTGAATAACCCCTGTATCCCCGGGAAGGAGAAGGACCGGGTGCTGTGCCGCCTGCTGGAGGGCACGGTGGGCAAGGAGCTGCTCTCCTTTTTCCGGCTGCTGTGCGCCCGGGAGCGCTTGGCCCTGCTGCCCGCCATCCAGGGGCGCTATCACCAGCTGAAGCTGGAGCGGGAGGGCGGCGCCCAGGCGGTGTACTGCTGCGCCCGCCAGCCGGCCCCCGCGGATTTGGCCCGCATTGAGGAAGTGTTAAAGCGCCGCCACGGCCTTTCCAAGGTGGAGTTCCAGGTAAAGCTGGAGCCGGAGCTGCTGGGCGGCTTTGTCATCCACCTGCAGGGCACCACTTACGACAAGAGCGTGCGGGGCATGCTGCGCGGCCTGCGGCGCTCGCTGAAAGAGAGGGAATGAGCTTTGAACGGCAAACCGGAAGAAATCGTATCCATACTGAAAGAGGAAATTTCCCAGTATGAGCAAAAGACCCAGGTCAGCGAAACCGGCTCCGTCGTTCAGGTCGGGGACGGTATTGCCACCGTGTATGGCCTGGAAAACGTCATGTACGGCGAGCTTTTGGAGTTTGAAAACGGGGTGCGCGCCCTGGCCATGAACCTGGAGACAGGCAGCGTGGGCTGCGCCCTGCTGGGCCCGGAGGAGGGCATTGAGGAAGGGGACCTGGTGCGCCGCACCGGCCGCCGGGCCGATGTCCCCGCTGGGGAGGAGATGCTGGGCCGCGTCATCGACGCCTTGGGCAACCCCATCGACGGCAAGGGGCCCATCCACACCACGGCCACCATGCCCATCGAGCGGGAGGCCTCCGGCGTTGTCACCCGGAAGTCTGTCACCGTGCCGCTGCAAACGGGCATCTTGGCCGTGGACGCCATGGTGCCCATCGGCCGTGGCCAGCGGGAGCTGATTATCGGCGACCGCCAGACCGGCAAGACCTCCATCGCCATTGACACCATCTTGAACCAGAGGGGCCAGGACGTCATCTGCATCTACGTGGCAATCGGCCAGAAGAACTCCACTGTGGCCAAGATTTACAACAGCCTGGAAAAGGGCGGCGCCATGGAGTACAGCATCATCCTCAGCGCCTCCGCCAGCGAGCCCGCCCCGGTGCAGTACATCGCCCCCTATTCCGGCGTGGCCATCGCGGAGTACTTTATGGCCCAGGGCAAGGACGTGCTCATTGTCTACGACGATTTGTCCAAGCACGCCGTGGCCTACCGCACCCTGTCCTTGCTGCTGCGGCGCTCCCCCGGCCGTGAGGCCTACCCCGGCGACGTGTTCTACCTCCACTCCCGGCTGCTGGAGCGCGCCTGCCGCATGGCCCCTGAGTATGGCGGCGGCTCCATCACCGCCCTGCCCATCATCGAGACCCAGGCCGGCGACGTGTCCGCCTATATCCCCACCAACGTGATTTCCATCACCGACGGCCAGCTGTATTTGGAGTCCAACCTGTTCCTGTCCGGTGTGCGGCCCGCCGTAAACGTGGGCCTGTCCGTGTCCCGTGTGGGCGGCGCCGCCCAGACCAAGGCCGTGAAGAAAATCGCCGGTTCCCTGCG
>CASECK010000009.1 GCA_949286295.1 uncultured bacterium
CACCTCCGACAGCGAGCTGGTGGCGTACGCCTCCTGGGCCCTGCGGATCTACATGGCGGCCACGGGCATCTTCGGCATCCAGATCGCCTGCCAGCAGACCTTCGTGGCCCTGGGCAACGCCAAGATCTCCCTGTTCCTGGCGGTGCTGCGGAAGATCATCCTGCTGATCCCCCTCATCTATATCCTGCCCCACTTCTTTGCCGACAAGTCCTTCGCCGTGTTCCTGGCGGAGCCGGTGGCAGATGTGCTGGCAGTGTGCACCACGGCCACCATGTTCGCCGTCCACTTCAAAAAGAGCATGAACGCGCTGGAGGAGAAGCCCGGCCTGTAAAGGCGTTTTCCGGACAGAAAACCGGCTGCCGTTAGGCAGCCGGTTTCTGCTATGCGCCGAAGACCTCCGCCAGCAGGTCCATGGCCTCCGGCAGCGCCGCCGGGCTGAGCCCCGCATAGTTCACCACCAGGGTGTGGGCATAGGCGGGGGAGGGGATGGCGGCGTACGCGGACAGGAAGCCCAGCCGCACCCCCAGAGCCGCGGCCCGGGCCTGCAGGGCCGCGTCACTGTCCCGGGTCTCCAGCTTCAGCAGGAAATGGAGCCCCGCTCCCTGCTCCGAGATGGTGATCCGGTCCCGGAAGGGGCTGGACCGGAAGGCGGAGAGCACCGCGTCCCGGCGCTGGCGGTACTCCTTGCGCATCCGGGCCAGATGCTGCTCATAGTGGCCCCGGTCCAGGAACCGGGCCAGCACGTGCTGGTCCAGGGCCGGGACCGTGCAGGAATAGAAGTCCAGCTCCCGGCGGTACCGCTCCAGCAGCCGGGGCGGCAGCACCAGGAACCCCACCCGCATGGAGGGGGAGATGGTCTGGGAGAACGTGTTCATGTACACCACCCGCCCGGCGGTGTCGATGCTCTGGAGCGTGGGGATGGGGCGGCCTGTAAAGCGGAACTCGCTGTCATAGTCATCCTCGATGATGACGGCGTCCGTCCGCTCCGCCCACCGCAGCAGGGCCTGCCGCCGGCCGATGGGCGTCACCAGCCCGGTGGGGTAGTGGTGGGCCGGGGACAGGTGGACCACCGTGGCCCCCGCTGCCTCCAGGGCCTCCGGAGGGATGCCCTGGCTGTCCAGAGGCACCGGGCGGCAGTCCGCGCCGCACTTGCCGTACACCTGGCGGATCTTGGGGTAGCCCGGGTCCTCCACGGCGAACACCGCCTCCCGCCCCAGCAGCTGGGCCAGCAGCAGGTACAGATACTCCGCCCCGGCGCCCACCACGATCTGGTCCGGCGACACCGCCATGCCCTTGTACTCCCGCAGGTCCCGGGCGATGGCCTGCCGCAGGGCGGTCAGCCCCTGATGGGGCACCGGGCGCAGCAGGGCCTCCCCGTCCTCCGTCAGCACCTGGCGGGTCAGGTGGGCCCAGGTGGCCACCGGGAAGCGGCTGGCGTCCACCCGGTTGCTGGCCAGGTCCAGCCGCCAGGCCGGGGCCTCCGGCGCCGGGGCGGCCGGCGGCGCCGGAGGCGCGGGCCGGGGCCGCTCCACCTCCGCCACGAAAAAGCCCCGCTTGGGCCGGGTGTAGACGTAACCCTCCGCCTCCAGCTGCTGATAGGCCCCCTCCACCGTCATGACGGAGATGTGCAGATGCTCCGCCAGGGCCCGCTTGGAGGGCAGCCGCTCCCCGGCGGCCAGGGCGCCGGCCAGGATGTCCTCCCGGATGCAGCGGTACAGGTATTCATACAGCGGCGTGCTGCCGCGGTCTTCCAGAGCGTAGGTGCGCATGGCCGGCCCTCCATCTGACCTGATAAAAAAATCAAAAATTGGCTATTTCAATCATACCATATTTGTTCTATGATGGCAACAACAAACAGGGCCGGAGCGAGACGCCCCGCCGGAAGGAGCGCGCGATATGGAGAAGACAGCGGAGCGGGAGACGGTCAGATCCTCCCAGCGGACACGGATGATGGTGATGACGGCGGTCTTTGCGGCCCTGGCCTGCGTGGCCACCATGGTGATCAAGGTGCCGTCCCCCACCGGCGGCTACATGAACCTGGGGGACACGGTGGTGCTGCTGGGGGGCTATCTGCTGGGACCGGCCTGGGGCGCCCTGGCGGGCAGCATCGGCCCGGCGCTGGCGGACGTGCTGCTGGGCTCGGCCATCTACGCGCCCGCCACGCTGGTGATCAAGGCGGTGATGGCGGTGCTGGCGGCGGCGTGCTGGCAGGCCTTCGGCCGGGGGCGCGGGCCCCTGGGCCTTGCGGCCTGCGGCGTGGTGGGCGAGCTGCCCATGGTGCTGGGCTACTGGCTGTACGACGGAATGCTGATGGGGAGCCTCACCGGCGCCGCGGCGGGCATCCCCAGCAATCTGGTGCAGGCGGCCTTCGGCATCGCGGCATCCACGCTGCTGGCGGCGGCCCTGGGCCGCAGCGCCTACGTCCGGCGGGAGTTCCCCCGGCTGTGAGGAGCGCAAAAGGGCGCAAGGCAGAACAGATCCCCCGGCGGGTTCTAAAACCCGCCGGGGGATTGTACGTTTAAGGAGGACCTCAGAATCCGCCCCAGCCGCCGTCGTCCGGCTGGTCGGGCCCGCCGGCACCGCTGAGGCTCACGCCGGAGGTGTGCTTGGCGATGTCGAAGTACCCCAGCTCCGTGCACTGGTAGACCGGGAGATAGAACAGCGCCACCGCCAGGGGCCACAGGCAGCCAAGCAGCACCTGGACCGGGAGGGGGAGCGGCAGGGAGAGGGCGTAGACCCGGGTGGGGTCTGCCAGGAAATAGCCCGGGTCTTGAAAAACAGCGGCGTAGATGTAGCCCACCTGGATCAGCGCGGGGAGGGAGGCCAGCAGATACCAGCCGGTGTAGCTCAGGTCCAGCAGGAACAGCTGGCCCTTGTAGCCCAGGGTCTGCTGCTTGCTCATCTCCAGGGCCTCCATCACCCCGATGCCCGGGTTCTCATAGAGGTCGTACAGGGCGAAGCGGTAGCGGTAGGCGGCGATGATGCCGGGGATCACAAACAGCAGGGACCACAGGAAGATGAAGAGATACTCCACGATGTTCAGCAGGATGATCCTGCCCACGAAGGAGAACCCGTCGAACAGCGTCAGGTACTCCGCCCGCTCGCCCCGGCGGACGGCCATGCAGTACAGCACGAAGCCGGCGGAGAGGACCATGCCCAGCAGGCTGGTGAGGATGCTGACGAACATGGCCGGCAGGCCGTCGTTCACCAGGCCGGTCAGGCTGTCCGTCAGGTTCAGGGCGCAGACCAGCGCCAGATACAGGAGCGTCATGCCCCGGGCGCCGACCTGCGCGGAGCGCAGCAGGTCCTTCATCTGCTGCTTCAGCTGCTTTCGGTCGATCAGTTGTGCCATCATAAGGTCTTGGCCTCCAGATTGTCCAGATAGTTTCCGGGCGGGCCGGATGCCCGGCCGCTGCCGTATGACAAAGCATATCATGTTTCGTGAAAATTGACAAGAGAGATCCCGGCAAAAGACACAGACTGTCAGGTTTGGAGAATCCTGTAAAAAGTTGCAAAGAACCCGTATAAAAAAGCATATTTTTTTAAAAAGTTGTCGTTCACAGTCTGGACATTTTTCAAAATAGGGTGTAGAATGAGGCGCAGTATGTGGTAGTGTCGCCTGGCCGGAGAGACCACGCTCCCGGAAACGCGGGAGAGAGGAATCCTTCGCCCGGGCCGTCTATCAAGGAGTAAAAATGAGGTGAAGACAATGGCACAAGCTTTCTTTGGCGGCGTTCATCCCCATGACATGAAGGCCGCGACCAATGAAAAGGCCATCGAGCAGCTGGCGCCACCGGCTGTTGTGGTCATCCCCATGTCGATGCACTTTGGCGCGCCCTGCACGCCCCTGGTCAAGGCCGGGGACCACGTGAAGGTGGGCCAGAAGATCGGCGAATTCCACGGCCTGGGCGCCCCGATCCATGCCAGCGTGTCCGGCACGGTGAAGGCGGTGGAGCCCCGTCCCTATTCCATGGGCGGCAACATCATGTCCGTGGTCATCGAGAATGACATGCAGGACGAGCTGAGCGAAGAGGTGAAGGCCCCCGCCGACCCCAACGCCCTGAGCGTGGAGGAGATGGTGGAGATCGTCAAGAACGCCGGCATCGTCGGCATGGGCGGCGCCACGTTCCCCACCCACGTGAAGATCACCAGCGGCATCGGCAAGGTCAGCACCGTCATCATCAACGGCGCGGAGTGCGAGCCCTACATCACCGGCGACCACCGCACCATGCTGGAGCGGCC
>CASECK010000010.1 GCA_949286295.1 uncultured bacterium
CGAGGGCGGGCTTTCTGGAGGAAAACCCGTCCTCGTTGTTTGAGGGCAGCTGATTTACTTGGTGCCGAAGATCCGGTCGCCGGCATCGCCCAGACCGGGCACAATGTACGCATGCTCATTGAGCTTCTCGTCCACCGCGGCCACATAGATGTCCACATCCGGATGGTCCCGGCGGATGACCGCGATTCCCTCGGGGGCGGCCAGGATGTTCATCAGCTTGATGTGCTTGCAGCCGTAACCTTTGAGGAAGGTGACCGCCGCGGAGGCGGAGCCGCCGGTGGCCAGCATGGGGTCCAGCACAATCACGTCCCGCTCGGCGATGTCGGAGGGCATTTTGCAGTAGTACTCCACCGGCTGATGGGTCTCCGGGTCCCGGTACAGGCCGATATGGCCCACCTTGGCGGAGGGGATAAGGTTCAAAATGCCGTCCACCATGCCAAGGCCCGCCCGGAGAATGGGGACGATGGCCAGCTTTTTACCAGACAGATGCTTGAAGGTCCCGGTGGCGACGGGGGTCTTGACCACCACGTCCTCCAGGGGCAGGTCCCGGGTGGCCTCGTAACACTCCAGGGCGGCAATCTCAGAGACAATCTCCCGGAACTCCTTGACGCCGGTGCGCTCGTCCCGGAGGATGGTCAGCTTGTGCTGCAGCAAGGGATGGTCTAATACGTGTACTTTTTCGTCAAACATCTCTACGGTCCCCTTCTATCGTAAATTTTGAACGTTGCTCCCGCTCCAGCCGCTCCCGCTCCGCCTGGGACAGGCGGTGGTAAACCGGGACCAGCCGGTCCCCCTTCGCCAATTCTCCCCGGGCGGCAAGCGCCCTGGCGGCGGCGGCCACTCCCCAGGCGCTCTGCCAGCGCAGATGCTCCGGGGCCATGGTCAGGCCGGGAAGCTGCTCTTGTAAGGTATTATAGCACAGCAGCGCCCCGTCTCCAACGACAATTTTCGGGTTTGGATCATTTTTCAGCTCCTCACCCAGCTGGGCCAGGGAGACGGCCCGGTCGGGGCACAGCCGCTCCAGCCCGCCGCCGGTGGCCCGGAAGAGGGCATTATACACCTGCCCCCGCCGGGCGTCCATGACGCAGACGAGGAGCGCTCCCTCCATGTGGGCCAGGGGCCAGGCCATGGACTCCAGGGTGGAGCAGGCGGCGCAGTCCTTGTCCTGCGCCCAGGCCAGTCCCTTGGCGGTGGATACGGCGATGCGCAGGCCGGTAAAGGAGCCAGGCCCCGCCGCCACGGCGATGACGTCCACCTGCTCCAGGCCGGCGCCGCAGTTTTTCAGCATTTCGTGGACCATGGGCAGCAGGGTGCGGCTGTGCGTCAGGCCGCTGTTTTGATAACTCTGGGCCACCAGCTCCCCATCCCGGCACAAAGCGGCGGAACAGGCGCGGGCCGAGGCCTCCAGCGCCAGGATGATCACACCTCCACCCCCTCGATGGTGATGATGCGCTGGCTGTCGTGGGTGCCCCGGCGGATGTCCACCCGAATGGTCCCCTCCTCCAGGGCGCTGGCCACATTCTCGCTCCACTCCACGGCGCACACGCCGCCCCGGAGCAAATAGTCCTCCCAGCCGATGTCAAACAGCTCGCCGGCGCAGCTTAAGCGGTACATATCAAAGTGGAACAGGGGCAGCCGCCCCCCCTCATACTCGTTGACAATCGTAAAGGTGGGGCTGGTCACCCGCTCTAAAATTCCAAGTCCCTGGGCCAGCCCCCGGGTGAAGGCGGTCTTCCCCGCCCCCAGCTCGCCGGTGAAGGCCACCACGTCCCCGGGCCGCAGCCGGGCGGCCAGCCGCCGGCCCAGCGCCTCGGTCTGCTCCGGACCGTCGCTTACGTGGATTTGCGCCATGGTATCCTCCTCAGTTTACAGAAAATTTTCACATTCCGGGAAGATTATACCACGTTTTAGTTTGCGTTTCCACACAAATGTGTTAAAATATAAGCCGAATGTCTGACCAAGGGAGGTGAAGTCTTGGCCGCGCTGTTCTCCCCCATCCGGGATTTTTTTCGAAAAGGCGATTTGGTGCTTCTGGCCCTGTGCCTGCTGGCCAGCGGCTTTGGCCTGGTCCTCATCTTTTCCGCCACCCAGTATTATCCTTCCGGGCCCACCCGGTTTCTCCTGATTCAGTCCCTGGCCATCGTCCTGGGGGTGGTGGCCTATATGCTGCTGACCATGGTGGACTTCCGCCTGTTTGTAGAGAAGAATTGGAAGCTGCTGCTGGCTTTCAACGTGTTGTTTATCCTGCTGCTGCTCACTCCCCTGGGGACCGACCACGACATGGGCAACCTGAACTGGCTGGACATTCCCGGCCTGCCGGTGGACATCCAGCCCAACGAGGTGGTCAAGCTCCCCTTTATCCTGATGCTCTCCTACCAGATCAGCCGCATCCAGGAGCGGGACCGGGATATCAGCAGCCTGCCCTCCCTCCTGCAAATCGGCGGGCACGCGGTGTTTATGCTGGGCCTGATTGCCGCGGTATGCGGTGATTTCGGGATGTGCGTGGTCTATTTGTTCATCTTCGCCTTTATGGCCTGGGCCTCCGGGGTCAAGCTGCGGTGGTTTATCCTGGTGGGAGGCGGCGCGGTGCTGGCCGCCGTCATCCTGTGGCTGTTCGTGCTGCCCGAGACCAGCCTGTGGAGCGACTACCGCATTATGCGCTTCCGGGTGGTCTTTGACCACGACCTGGACCCCCAGGGCATGGGCTTTCAGCAGGAGTGCTCCATCCGGGCCATCGGCGCGGGACAGCTGTTCGGCTGCGGCTACCTCAACGGCCCCAGGACTCAGGCGGCCTACTCCTCCGCCCTCCCCTCCCGGTACAACGATTTCATCTTCGCGGTCTGCGGCGAGGAGCTGGGGATGGCCGGATGCCTGCTGCTGCTGGTAGTGCTGTGCGGGGTGGTCATCCGGTGCCTCTGGGTGGGGCGGCAGGCCAGCTCCCCCTTTGACGCCTATGTGTGCGTGGGCATGGCCGGGATGCTGCTCATCCAGATTACCCTGAACGTGGGGATGTGCCTGTACATCCTGCCCGTCATGGGCCTCACCCTCCCCTTCATCAGCTATGGCGGCTCGTCCATCCTCACCCTGTACGCCGCCATGGGAATCGTATCAAGTGTAAAGGCAAGAGCCTTGCCAAGCTGGCTGCGCGGCCGGAGTGCGTAGTCTTTCCCGCCGCTCTCCCGGCGGAACGGCGAAGGGCCGCCCCCTTTGGGGCAGCCCTTCGTTTTGTTAGTCTCTTTCTCCAGAGGTCAAGCATCGGCGGGGATGTGGATGACGCCCACAGGGCACTCCTTCACGCACAGCTGACAGCCCTTGCACTTCTCCTGGTCGATGCGGGCCAGGTTGTTCTCCACGGTGATGGCGTCGAAGTGGCACACCTTGGTGCACTTCATACAGCCGATACATCCGGCGGTGCAGGCCTTGCGGGTGTCGGCCCCCTTTTGCTGGTTGAGGCACAGCACCACGGGCTTGCGCTTGTTCTCGGGCACGATGTCGATGACCGCGTTGGGGCAGGCCTTGGCGCAGGCGCCGCAGCCCACGCACTTTCCGTAGTCCACCTTGGCGATGCCGTCCACGATATGGACCGCGTCAAAGGCGCAGGCCCGCACACAGTCCCCGTACCCCAGGCAGCCGAACTGACACATCCCGTCGCCGCCGTACAGGCCCTTGACGGCCTGGCAGCTCTGGATTCCCTGGAACTCATAGCGCTTGGAGGTCTTGTCGCAGGTGCCGGAGCAGCGCACCACCGCCTTCATAGGCGTGACGTTTCCCGCGTCCACCCCCATAATCTGGGCGATGGCGGCGGCGCATTTTGCCCCTCCGGGGATACACTTGTTGATGTCGTTCCCGTCTTCCACGATGCTCTTGGCATAGTCGGCGCAGCCGGCGCAGCCGCAGGCGCCGCAGTTGGCCCCGGCCAGCACGCCGGTGATTTGCTCCACCCGCTCGTCCACCGGGACATACATCACAATGGAGGCCACCACCAGAATCACAGCGCCAATCAGTCCAATCACCGTGACCAGGGCCACCGCCATCAGGATCATTTGCATATCCATTCTACTTTCCCCCTCCCGTCAGACGCCGAAGATGTTCTCGACGATGCCGCCAAAGCCCATAAAGGACAGGGAGACCATCGCCGCGGCCACCAGGGTGATGGGCAGGTCCCGGAAGCACTTGGGCGGCATGGCCGCCTCCACCCGGCGGCGCACGCCGGAGAAGAGCACCATGGCCACCAGATAGCCGATGCCCGCGCCGGCGGCGCAGATGATCGACTCCAGGAAGTCATAGCCGTTGTCGATATTCAGCACGGTGACGCCCAGAATGGTGCAGTTGGTGGTAATCAGGGGCAGGTAGACGCCCAGAGCCCGGTAGAGCGCCGGAATAAACTTTTTCAGGATACTCTCCAGCAGCTGGACCAGCACGGCGATGATGAGGATGAATACAATGGTCTGAAGGTAGCCCAAATCCCACTTCAACTGTCCGGCGGCGTCCACCGGGGTCAGCAGGAAGGTCTGGATGGGCCAGGTGGCAGCGGTGGCCAGCACCATCACGAAGGTGACGGCCAGGGACATTCCCACCGCGCTGTCCAGCTTCTTGGACACGCCCAGGAAGGGGCAGATGCCCAGGAACTGGACCAGCACGTAGTTATCCACCAGAATCATGGAGAAGAAGATGACGGCCAGCTGAACGGTATACTCGCTCATCACGCATTCCCTCCTTCCACAGCCTCAGCGTGGGCGGAGGCCTTCTCCTTCTTGGGGCGGGTGGTCAGCCAGATTGCGGCCGCCATCATCACCCCGTAGATGAAGAAGCCGCCGGGGGCGCTGGTCATGATGGTGAAGGGGTCGATGGACTCCGGCAGGACCTGAATGGCAAAGCCCTCGGGCAGGAAGGGGAACAGGCCGTCCAGCCCGGACATCCAGGTGCCGGACCCCAAAATCTCGCGGATGGTGCCCATGATGGTCAGGGTGAGCATAAAGCCGATGCCCATGCCCAGGCCGTCCAGGGCGGAGTCCACGATTCCGTTTTTGGAGGCGAACATCTCCGCCCGGCCCAGGATGATGCAGTTGACCACGATGAGGGGCAGGTAGACGCCCAGGGCCGTATCCAGGGCGGGCACAAAGGCCTTCACCAGCATCTGCACCACCGACACAAAGCCGGCGATGACCGTGATATAGCAGGGGATGCGCACCTGGTTGGGGATGATTTTCCGCAGCGCGGAGATGACGATATTGGAACACACCAGCACGAAGGTGGCGGCAAGGCCCATGCCGATGCCGTTGGAGGCCATGGTGGAGGTGGCCAGAGTGGGACAGGTGCCCAGCACCAGCACCAGCACCGGATTCTCCTTCAAAAAGCCGTTGGTGAAAATATTGAATTTGCTGTTACTCATCTCAACTCACCGCCTTTCAAGGTATCTGGTTGTACGCCGCGATGGCGGCGTTGACCGCGTTCATCAGCGCGGTGCTGGAGACGGTGGCGCCAGCCAGGGCGTCTACGTCCTGATTGAGCGCCAGGGGCGCGGCGGCGGACAGGCCGCTGTACTGGGCCAGATAGTCCGGGTTGGCGACCACGTTGGAGCCGATGCCCTTGGTCTCCTCCTGCTGGGTGACGGCGATGCTGGTGATGGAGCCGTTCGAGTCAATGCCAACCATGACCACCACGTCGCCGCCATATCCCTTGGCGGAGGCGGTGATGGCGGCTCCGGCCCCGTTGTCGGCGGTGTAGACGGCGGACACGCCGTCCACGGAGACGCCATCCACCTGCGTAAACCCGTCGGCCTCCGGCAGGACCTGGAGCCGGGCGGCGTTCTCCGCGGCGATTCGGGCTTCTTCAATAATGGGGGCAGTGACCTCGTTGGTGGCGGCCAGGGCGGCGGTCACCACCACACAGATTAAGGAGAGCACCACAATGGGCTTTCCGATGCGAGTCCAGTTGTTCATTTTCCGGCACCCTCCTTGCTCTTCTTAGCTTTGGCGATGCCCAGCCTGTCCTGACGGGTGAGGACCTCGATGTAGGGGACGGTCAGGTTCATCAGCAAAATGGAGAACGACACGCCCTCCGCCATGGTGCCCAGGAACCGGATGGCGCAGGTGATAACGCCAAGGCCCAGGCCGAAAATCAGCTTGCCCAGCTGGGTGGTGGGGGAGGTCACATAGTCGGTGGCCATAAAGAAGGCGCCCAGCAGCAGGCCGCCGGACAGCAGCTGCACGATGGGGTCCTGACCGGCCACCAGGCTGAGAACGGCCACAGTGCCCAGATAGGTGACGGGGATGACGGGGCTGATGACCTTGGTGGCAATCAGGTAAACCCCGCCGATGATCAGGGTGATGGCGCAGGTCTCGCCCAGCACGCCGCCGTGGTTGCCCAACAGCAGGGTGACATAGTCGGCCGGGCCGAAGTCGGCAATATGGGCCAGCGGGGTGGCGGCGGTGGCCGCATCCACCCCCCGGGGATAGCCGTAGCTGGACATCTTCCCGGCAAAGCCCATGGCCAGGGCGATGCGTCCCACAATGGCGGGGTTGGCGAAGTTATAGCCCAGCCCGCCAAACAGCTGCTTGACGATGACGATGGCCAGGAAAGCGCCCACCACGGCCATCCACCAGGGCAGCGTGGAGGGCAGGTTAAAGGCCAGCAGCATCCCGGTGACCACGGCGGAGAAGTCGCCCACTGGGGTCTCGCGGCCCACCAGCTTGCAGTAGCCCCACTCGAAGAACACACAGGCCGCCACGGTGACGGCGGTGAGAATCAGCGAACTGATGCCGAAGATGATGACGGAGGCCACTAACGTGGGCAGCAGCGCCAGACACACCCGCTGCATAATCTTCTGGGTGCTGTCCGGCCCGGTGATATGGGGCGCGGCGGTAACAATCAGCTTGTTGCTCATCCCTTCTTACCTCCATTCTTCATCATGATCTTGGCCAGGGCGATGGAGGGAGCCAAAGGCCGCTTGGCGGGACAGACAAACGAGCAGGTCCCGCAGCTCATGCACAGGTCCGCGCTGAGTTCTGCCAGCAGGTCCACGTCGCCAGCCTGATAGGCCTGCACAATCTCCTTGGCGGACAGGCCCAGGGGGCAGGCGTTGGTGCACCGCCCGCAGTGGATGCAGTTGGTAACCTTGGGAGTCTGAGAGGCCTTTTTCGAGAAGGCCAGCACCGCATTGTTGTTCTTCAAAATGGGCTGGGACAGGTCGGCCACGCAGTTGCCCATCATGGGGCCGCCGTAGAGCACCTTGCCCGGCTCGTCTGTGAAGCCGCCGCAGAAGTCCATCAGCTCCTGGATGGGAGTGCCGATGATGACCTCCACATTCTTGGGTTCCCGGATGATGTCCCCGTCCACCGTCAGGCGCTTGGTGACCAGGGGCATCCCGGTCTTGAGGTACTTGCCCACAAAGGCCACGGAGGTGACGTTCATCACAATCACCCCCACGTCGGAGGGCAGCCCGGGGAAGGGCACCTCCCGGCCGGTACAGGTCTCAATGAGGACCTTCTCCGCCCCCTGGGGGTAGCGGCAGGGCAGCTGCTTGACCTCGATACCCGGGCCGGCCGCCTCCCTCATCTTCGCGATGGCCTCGGGCTTGTTGCCCTCGATGCCGATGATGCACTTGGGAATCTCCAGATACTTCATCACCGCCTGGATGCCGTCCAGAATATACTGGGTGTCTTCTAAAAAGCAGCGGTTGTCCGAGGTGATGTAGGGCTCGCACTCAGCGCCGTTGATGACCAGCGTGTCAATCTCATCCAGATTCTTGGGGGCCAGCTTCACCGCCGCGGGGAAGCCGGCGCCGCCCAGACCCACCAGGCCGCTGGCCCGGACCGCGTCCTGGAAGGACTTCAAGTCCGTGACGGTGGGGGGCGCCACGGCGGGGTCCACCTTCTGCTCTCCGTCTGGGATGATGACCACCGCGGTCTGGGGCACGCCGCCGGGGGCGGTGATGGTGATGATACCGTCCACCATGCCGGATACGCCGGAGTGGATGTCGGCGGAGACAAAGCCCCCCGCCTTGCCCACTACGGAACCCACATAGACCTGGTCGCCCTTGGCCACGGCCGGGACCGCCGGGGCGCCGATATGCTGCCCCATGGACAGCACAATCTTCGAGGGCAACGGCATGACCACCGTTTCCAGGTCCGAAGTCCGCTTTTCATGGGGCACGCCCGCGCCCTGCGCGGACCGTTTGAGGAATTTGCTCATTACAGATTTCGACCTCCCTATAACTGTCTTGCTCAGACAGGCGTCCCCTCCCACGGCGGCCGCGCCGCCGCTTTCCCTCCGGGGTGGGACACCCAGACGCGCCCCGTCACAGGCCGGATGCGCAACAAAACCCGCCGGTCCCCCGTCCCGCCAGGCGAAACGGAGAATCGCCGTCTTTGCTCATGTACCGTATCATACACCCATTTTTATAAAATTGCAATATAGTTTCCAGTCTCTGCATTTCCTTTTTCAGCAATTTTTTCGCAAAGCCGCCCTGTATTTCCCAGGCATGAAAATCAGGGAGCGCGTCTGACGCGCTCCCTGTATTTTCCATATCCGGCTCTCAGCAGCCGCAGCCGTTGTTACAATTGTTGCAGCCGCAGCCGTTTCCGCAGCCGCCCCAGTTCCCGCCGCAGGAGAACAGGATGATGATGAGGATGATGATCCACAGGCAGCTGTTGCCGCCCCAGCCGTTATTGCAGCACCCCATATTGAGTACCTCCTGATATGAAAGTTTTGAAGAGGGCTCTGCGCCGCTCTCAACCCCATCATACGCACCGGGAGGAAAATGGGTGCCCGGAGCTGTTAAATTTTTTCCGCGAACGCCCGCAGCATGGCGGCCACCTCGGCCCGGTTGGCGCTGTGGCCCGGGTTGAGGGTCATGCTCACCCCGTCGGTGGAGCCGCTGACCACCCCCTGGGCCACCGCCCAGGCCATGGCCCCGGCGGCCCAGGAGCTCACCTGGCCGTGGTCGGCGTACCCTGACAGGTCGGCCCCCTCACCCATCTCCCGGCCTAAATACCGGCTGGCAAAGCTGTAGAGCATGACCACCACCTGCTCCCGGGTGACCTGACCGTCCGGGGTGAAGCCCCCGTCTCCGGTGCCAGAGGCCACGCCCTGCGCCACCCCCCACTTCACATAGGGGGCGTACCAGGCGCTGTCGGGCACGTCGGTCAGGCTCACCCCGGCCGCCTCCAGCTCCGCCTGCGGCGCCCCCGCCATCTGGTAGAGCACCGTCATCAGCATCGCCCGGGTCATGGGCTGGCCGGGGCCGAACAGGCCGTCCCCCATGCCGGAAAACAGCTTGTTTTCATACACATAGCAGACCGAATCATAGTACCAGTCGGTCTGTTTGACGTCCAGGAAGGGCATGGGGTCCTCTTTCCCGCCGGACAGGGCGTACTCCCCCTGCACGCCCAGCGTGGCGTAACCGGAGAGAATCATCACCGCGGCCAGGGTATCCTCCCCCACCAGATAGCGGTGGTTCTCCGCCAGCGCGCCGCCGTTTGGCACCTCCACGCCGTCGGTAACGTCCACCACCACCCCGTTGTGGGCCACGGTGGCCGCCCCCTTGAGCATCAGCACGCCGCCGCCGGTGCTCAGGCCGATGGTCTGGCCGTCGTACCAGTTACGGGGCTGGAGGGTGGCGCTGTACAGGCCGCCGCCCTGCTGGCCCCCGGCGCCCAGCAGCTCCTGCTGCAGGCGCTCCAGCTTGTCCGCCGCCGCGTCATAGGTCAGCCCCAGAGCGTCGTCCACCGCCTTCTCCCCCTGCTCCTGCGCCTGGGGAAAAAAGACCTGGGTGAGATAGCTCAGAGAGACCGGGCCGTCTCCCGAGGCGGCGGCCAAGGCCGCGGCCGCCAGGACGGCGGCCACCAGGGTCAAAATCAGGGGGCGCAGCAAGTTTCTCATAGCTCCTCCTTCTCTCCGGCGGCGTCCTGCCGCTCCTGCTGGGATATCATATAGCTCAGGGCCAGCAGGCTGTCGGAAAAATGCACGGATTCCACCACCACATCCGGGCGGCGGAAGGAAATCTCGCAGTTGGTAAAGTTCCAAATCCCCCGCACGCCGGCCTTCACCAGCCGCTCGCCCATCTCCTGGGCCGCGGCGATGGGCACGGCCAGCAGGCCCACGCTCACCGGGTGGGCGGACAGAAACTCCTCCAGGCCGTCGATGTGGTACACCGGCACCCCGGCCACCCGGGACCCCACCACCGCCCGGTCCACATCGAAGGCGGCCAGCAGGCGGAAGCCGTTGCTGGAAAATTTGAAATTGCGGATGATGGCCCGGCCCAGATTTCCGGTCCCGAGGACGATGAGGGTGTGCCCCCGGCCGATGCCCAGAATCTCGCCAATCTCCTCCTTCAGGTTCTCCACCTTATAGCCGTAGCCCTGCTGGCCAAACTCGCCAAAGCAGAACAGGTCCTGGCGAATCTGGGAAGCGGTCAGGCCCATGGACTTCCCCAGCGCGCTGGAGGAGATGCGCACCACCCCGGCCTGCTGCAGCTCGGACAGCTGCCGGTAATAGCGGGGCAGGCGGCGAATCACCGCCGTGGATACTTTTGCATTACGTTTCATGCCACTTTTCCTTTCGGAACGCGCCCCGCTGGGCGGGGCGGCCAAGGATAGTTTACCCCATCCCTCCCCCTGCTGTCAAACTCTATTTCCCCGGTGGCAGGCGGCGCTTTTTTCCTCCCCGGAAACAGGGAGCGCGGCTCCCCCGCCCGCGCTCCCCTGCCTGTCTTGCCCCGCCTCCGAATGCGGGGCGGTTTTCCTCTATTCCGCCCTACATCAGGCGCACAATCTCCTTTTTCAGCCGGGCGATGGTCCGCTTCTCCAGCCGGGAGATATAGGACTGGGAGATACCCAGCTGGTCGGCCACCTCCTTCTGGGTGCGCTCCCGCCGCCCGTCCAGACCAAAGCGCAGGGTGATGATGTGCCGCTCCCGCTCCTCCAGGCGCTGCATGGCCTGGCGCAGCAGCTGCCGGTCCACGTCGGCCTCCAGGGGCTGGACCACCAGGTCCTCCTCGGTGCCCAGCACGTCGGACAGCAGCAGCTCGTTGCCGTCCCAGTCCGTGTTCAGCGGCTCGTCGAAGGACAGCTCGGCCTTCTGGTTGGCCGTCTTGCGCAGGTGCATCAGAATTTCGTTTTCAATACACCGGCTGGCATAGGTGGCCAGCTTGATGGCCTTGGAGGGCTGGTAGGTCCCCACCGCCTTGATAAGGCCGATGGTGCCGATGGAAATCAGGTCCTCGATGTTGATGCCCGTGTTCTCAAACCGCCGGGCGATATAGGCCACCAGGCGCAGATTGTGCTCGATGAGCAGGTCCCGGGCCCGGCCGTCCCCCTGCTCCAGGCGGGCGATGAGCTTTGCCTCCTCCTCCCGGCTCAGCGCGGGCGGAAGGGTGTCGCTGCCGCCGATGTACATGACCTTCCCAGGCCGGAGCAAGTCCAGCCTGGCCAGCAGGCCGCCCAGCTTATGGCACAGCAATCCTACCCAGAATATCTTCTTCATGTCCTATCCCTCCAGTGGTCCAATCAGGGCCCGGTAGCCTCCGCCGTCTGACACCGGCGTGGGCGACAGGGCCACCAGCACAGGCCCTCTCCCCCGCCCGTCCAGCTCCAGGCAATCGGCCCGCACCGCCAGCAGCCGTCCCCGCTCCACCCCCACCGCCCGGTAGGGCAACAGCCGCAGCCGCCCCCGCAGGGGCCCCGCGCTCAGCCGGGCCAGTCCGGCGGCAGGGTCCAGCAGGTCCCCCCGCTCCGGGCGGGAGAGGCCGGGAAACAGAGGGGCCAGCGCCTCCCCCTCAGCCACCATGGCGGGCCGGCCGGACACCGGGTCGGTCAGCGTGTTGCCCGTATCAATGAGGGCGGTCACCTCCACCGAGCGCTCCCCCAGGGTGAGCCTGGCCCGGGCCAGCTCGCCCCCCGCGGCGGTGTGCCGGCCCAGCCGCTGGAACACCAGCGTCAAAACCAGGTAACAGGCCGCGGCGGACAGGAGCACCACCTTTAAGTCCATGGGGGTGTAAATCACCCCGCCCCCCAGGGCCAGCGGCGTGCCCCCCATCAGGCCGATGGCCAGCACGCCGCCCCCAAAGGCACAGGCCAGCGCCACGAACAGCAGGCCCTGCCGCAGCAGCCGGCGGCTGCCCCCATAGGCTACCGCCACCATGGCCAGGGCGCTGGCCCCGCGCCAGAGCGGCGCGGACAGAAAGGCGCATCCCGGCAGGAAAATGGCCACGGCATACCCCCCGCCCAGCGCGGCCCCCAGGGCGAACCGCAGCCGCCGCAGCGGCTCCCCCGCCAGCCGGGCGGCAGCCAGCAGCAGCAGATAGTCCACCACGGCGTTGAGCAGGAACAATGTGTCCACATATACGACCATCCCGTCTCCCACCTCCCCGGCGCGTGCTCCCATTATAGGATTTGCGCTCCAAAAAAGCGGTCTAAACTTTGTGGAAAAAAAACCGTCATCTTCCTCCCCTCCCACTCTTGACAGGCCGGCGTCTCCGCCTTATAATATCGTTAGACGATATTATAAGGTGATAATGAGGGGAGGTGGGGCAGCCATGCCTGGCCGGGACAGGGGGCCGCTTACGGAGCCGATGTACTATGTGCTCATGTCCTTTCTCCGCGGGGAGATGTGCGGCACCGAGATTACGGAATTTGTAGCGCGCAAGACCGGAGGCCGGGTCCGGCTGGGTCCCGGCACTCTCTACACCCTGCTGTCCAAATTCCAGCAGGAGAAACTCATCCGCGAGACCCAGGTGGACGGCCGCCGGCGCACCTATCAAATCACCAGCCGGGGCCGCGCCGCCTTTCTGGAGGAGATGGAACGACTGCGCGCCTGCCTGCGCGACGGAGAGGAGCAGGCCGGCCAGCCATCTGACAGGAGGTAAGAATTGTGAAAGAAATCTTCAAACTGACCCCCGTGTCCATCTATGACATCCAGGGGGTGGAGAGCTGGCTTCAGGACATGGCCCTGCGGGGACTGCACCTTGTCCGGTTCCGCCCGCTGTTTTCCACCTTCCAGGAGGGGCCGGCCAAGAGGGTGCGCTACCGGGTGGAACCCTACCAGCCCCGCCTCAACGGGGACGCGCCCGCCCCCCTGCTGGAGCTGTACCGGGACAGCGGCTGGGCACTGGCAGACGAGGCATACCAGAATCGGGTGCTCATTTTCCGCTCTGAGGACCCCAACCTCCCCGAACCCCATACCGACCCCCTCCTGCACGCGCACGCCCTGGAGCGGTGGTACCGGAAAGAGGTCCGCAAGTTCATCCTGCGCATCGCCCTTTTCCTGGTGTGGGTCTTCCTAATGGCCGCCCTCCTGATTATCAGCACCACCCCGCTGCTGCTGATGGTCACCTCCTCGCTCCCGATTGCAGGGCTGCTCGCGCTATTCTGGATGCTCTCCTTCCCTGCCCACTGGGCCAACCTGCGGGAGCTGTCCCGCGCCATCCGCCGGCTGGAGCAGGGGCAGGAGCTGGACCGCCGCAGCGCCTACCCCCGCCGGTCTCTTTTCTCTCTGGTGGACTTTTCCGTCAGCCTTCTGCTGCTGATTCTTCTGTTCGCGGACAGCTGGATTATCCCTCAGGTGGGGGGACACCGCAGGCCGCTAACCGAGCTGGACGCCTTCCCGCTCCTGTCCCTGGCCCAGGTGGAAGGGGAGGACTATCAGTACGAGGAGCATTTCATCCCGGAGGTCGATTTCCGCCGCGACCCAGGCACCGGAGAGGTAGAGGTCCAGGTGTCATACTCGGACTACAAAAATTTCTGCCGGGCACACCACACGCTGACCTGCTGGAACCAGTGGGAAGTGGTCCAGAGCGGGAGCGACTCTGAAGAGGGCATGACCCGCATGGAGATTTGGTGGTTCGACCTGCCCGCCCCCCTGGCCTTCCTGTCGGTCCCCGTCGCCCGGGAGTTGCTTCACGTCTCCATGGCACTGGAGGAAGAGGTCTGGTGGACCAGCGGCGGCGCCCCCGTCAGCTGGACGGTGGAAACGCCCCAGACCGGCAGCGGCTGGCTGGAGATGGCCAAAAGCGGCGACGGGTATTTCCAGACCGCCGCCGTGGCCCTTGGAGATAAGGCCGCCCTGGTACAGTACACCGGCCAGGGTGAGCTGGAGGCGCATTTGGAGGAAATCATGAATATGGTGCGCTAAACCGCAGGGCTGAGACCGGTTCCGGTCTCAGCCCTGTTGTTGTATATCCTCCCGCAGCAGCCCCAGCGCCTGCTCCCGGCTGTAGCAGCCGTTGAGAACGGCCAGCAGCCCGTTGGCGTTCATCCGCTGGGGCAGCCTCAGCCGGGCAAGCAGCGCCTGCCGCCTGGCCGCGCTCTCTGCCCCGCCGGTCAGGCCGGCGGCCATCAGGTCCGCCTTGGTGAGGGGCCGCCCGGCATAGGTTGTGGCCCGCTCCCCCTCTAAAAACGTGGCCCCCGCCCGGCGCAGCGCCTGCTCCAGCACCTGGGGAGGCATCCCCTCCACCCCTATCTTTCCCTCTTTCCCGGCCCGGCGCTTGCGCCGCTCCTTGCCCAAGACGTCTGGGATGTAGGCGTGCTTAAGATACTGCTGGGGCACGACGCCTTTGATATGTCCCCGGATGAGAAAGCCCGCCCCGTCTGAATCGGTGAACACGATAAGCCCCCGGGTCCTGGCCACCTGCCGCAGCAGGGCCCGCTGCTCCGGGTCCTGGAAGATGCGAAAGCCGCCCGTCTCCAAAATCAGGGTATTCACCACCTGGGACAGGGCGTTTTTGTCATAGCGCCCCTCCACCAAGATGGCCTCCTTGATGTACAGCACGGCCCCTCCCTCACTTTCCCGCCGGGTTGGCCAGCTCCAGCATCAGGGTGGTCAGCAGCTCCTGCCCATCCTGTCCGGTGGACTTCATGGCCAGGTCGGCCTGGCCGCACCGGACCACCGCCTCCCGGCACCAGCTCAGGCTCAGCCGCCGGGCGCTGCTGAGCAGCTTGTCCGCCGGATAGGGCTTGATGCCCCACAGCCCGGCCACATAGTCCGCCCCCTTTCCCTGCTCCAGGGCCAGCCGGGCGCAGTAGAGCTGCCGCATCTGCCGGCCCAGGGACCACAGAATCTTGATGGGGGGCTGCTGCATCTGGTACAGCTCCCCCAGCACCCCCATGGCCCGGTCAAACTCCCGCTGGCCGATGGCGTCGGTCATGCGGAACACCACCGCGTCCAGCTGCGGGGTGGCCACCGCCTCCACATCCTGGCGGGTGATGTGGGGGCCCTTGGAGTAGGCGGCAATCTTCTCAATCTCCCCAATCAGATTTTGCATCAGGTCGCCGCACAGGAAGATAAGGTCCAGGGCCAGGCGGGAATCGATCTCCCGCCCCAGGGCCTTAAACCGGCGGCGCACCCAGTCCACCAGGTCCCCCTGGTCCTGGCGGATGAAGTTGACCACGGTGCCGTGCTCCTTCAGGCAGGCGGCCAGTCTGGTCCTGGCGTCCCCCTTGTAGGCAATCAGGTCGTATACGAAAACGACGCAGCAGTAGCCGGGCAGCTGGGAGAGGATACGGATATACTCCTCCCGGTCCTTCTCTCCGGCCTTGTACAGGTCAAAGTCCGTCACCTGCACCAGGGTGCGCTCGGCCATCATGGGCAGGCAGTCTATCGCCTCCTCCAGGGCGTGGGGGGACATCTCCCGGGCGGGGAGCTGGTGAAAGTTGAACTCCCCCATCCCCCCGGCCAGCAGCAGCTCCCGCAGCCGGCCCAGGTAGTGATCCCGCAGGTAGGTCTCCTCCCCGTGGAAAAGATACAGCTGCCCGGGCTTTCCCCCGGCCAGGTCCTGTTTTAGTTTCTGATAGCCGGCGCTGTCCGGCTTTCCCTTCGGCGGCATGGCTCGCCCTCCTGTTGTCCCAGATTTCAAAAGCGGACCTCGATGGTCCCGTCCCGGTCCGTGCGGTATATCTCTGCCCCGGCGGCCTCCAGCCGCTCCAGGGTGTCCGGGTGGGGGTGGCCGTAGGAGTTCCCCTCCCCCACTGAGATGGCCGCAAGCTCCGGCCTCACCGCCTCCAGCAGCGCAGGCCCGTTGGAGGTGCCGGAGCCGTGGTGGCCCGCCACCAGCAGCTCCACCTGGGGCAGCTGGGCGATCTCCAGCAGCCGCTCCTCCGTCCGGCTATCCATATCCCCGGTGAGCAGCACATCGTCCCCGCCCCGGCTGGCCAGCACAGTCAGGCCAATCTCGTTGCTCTCTCCCCCGTCGTCCAGGGGCGCGAACAGCGTCACCTTCCCCGCCTCGCCCCAGTCCAGGACGGCGTCCTCCCGGATAAACCACACCGGGATGTCCCGCGCCTGGGCGGCGGCCAGAATCTCCGCCCGGAGGGGGTCGTCCTCCTCCACGTCGGGCAGGGCGATGGCCCGCACCTCCACCCGCCGGAGCAGCTGGGGCACGCCGCCGGCGTGGTCGGCGTGGTAGTGGGAGACCACCAGCAGGTCCAGGGCGGCCGCCCCTCTGGACTGGAGGTAGTTGGCGGCCACATCGCCCGGGTCCGTCTGACTGTCTCCGCCGCAGTCCACCAGGGTCAGCCGCTCCCCCTGGCGGAGCAGGACGCTCTGCCCCTGCCCCACATCCAGCACCACCGCCAGAAACCCTCCGCTCTGGAAGGTCAGCTTGGTGAGCACCAGGGCCAGGGCCAGAGTGCCCGCCCCCGCCGCCAACGGGGGCCACAGGCGTTTCTTGCCCGGCATCAGGGCGGCCAGAAGCACCAATCCATAGGCCAGCCCCAGCCACAGGACGTAATAGAAGCTGTCCAGCGTCAGGGCGGCCAGCGCGGGCCGGGACAGCCAGTCCACCGCCCAGAGCAGATACCGCGCCAGGGGCAGCAGCGGCATGGCCAGCATCTGCGCCACCCCCGGCAGCCCCAGAGGGCACACTGTCCCCACCAGCAGTCCCCCCAGGAACAGCCAGGAGACTGCCCAGAGGGTCAATAGGTTGGCCAGGGGCGACACCAGAGAGAACATCCCGAAGTAGAGGGCCACCAGCGGGGTGGTGAGCAGCGAGGCTCCCACGGTGGCCGAGAGATTGGCGACGAGAAAATACGGCAGGACCCGCAGCTTCCGCCCCAGGCGGCTCCGGGCCGGCCGGTCCAGGCGGCACAGGGCCAGCAGCCGGGCTTGAATCCGGTCCGAGACCAGCAGAATCCCCGCCACCGACGCAAAGGACAGCTGAAGGCCCACATGGGCGGCGGAGAA
>CASECK010000011.1 GCA_949286295.1 uncultured bacterium
ATGATGGGCTCCTCGGCGGTGTTGGTAGGGCCCAGCGGCGCGGGCAGCATGGCCAAGCTGGCCAACCAGATCATCGTTAATCTGACCATCGCCGCGGTGTCCGAAGCTTTCGTCCTAGCCGCGAAGGCCGGGGTGGACGTGCAGAAGGTATTCGAGGCGATTCGGGGTGGATTGGCCGGCAGCACCGTACTGGAGGCAAAGGCGCCTATGATGTTCCGTCGGGACTTTCAGCCGGGTGGCAGTCTTGCCATCAACATGAAGGACCTCCGGAACGTGATGGAGACCGCCTACGAGGAGAACGTGCCCCTGCCTCTGAGCAGCCAGCTGCTGGAGGAGATGTGCTGCCTGCGGGCGGCGGGGCATATCCAGGATGACCACAGTGGAATCGTGCAGTATTACGAGCGCTTGGCGAATATCGACAGTATCTGCGAACCGATTGGTCGCGCTGATATATAAGGAGGGAGGACCGTCATGGCGGAACCGATCAGCAGAGCGCCCCTGAAGGGAATTCGAGTCCTGGACCTGTCCACGATGCTGGCTGGCCCCTTTGGGACCCAGATGCTGGGAGACCTTGGAGCGGAGATCATCAAAATCGAGACACCCTCCGGGGACAACACCCGGAATTTCCCGCCCCATTTCCACAAGGGCGAAAGCTTGTACTATATGTCCTTCAACCGTAACAAGAAAAGCATGGTCATCGACCTGAAGTCGGAGGAGGGCCTGGCGCTGTTTTACCGGTTGGTCGAGCACGCGGACGTGGTCTGGGACAACTACCGGGCCGGGGTCAACGAGCGGCTGAAAATTGATTACGAGACCCTGTCCAAAATAAACCCCGCCATCATCAGCGCCTCCATCACGGCCTACGGCACCGGCAACCCCTATGACCGGCATGAACCCACCTACGACCTGTGCATCCAGGCCATGAGCGGCGTGCTGAGCATGACCGGCGAGGCGGACCGGCCGCCGGTGAAGCTGGGCGTCCCCATGGCGGACATCGGGGGCGGCTGGTACGCGGTGGTGGGCGTCCTGGCGGCGCTGGTGGCCCGGCAGGCCACCGGCCGGGGCCAGAAGGTGGACATCTCCATGCTGGATGCGCTGACCTCCCTTCAGTGCTACGAGGCCACCTACTACCTGAATTCCGGCGCCATTCCCCAGCGGCTGGGCACCTCCCACCGCTCCCTGGTGCCCTACCAGATTTTCAAGACCCAGGATATCTACCTGGCGGTGGTGGTGGCCAGCGACAAGTTCTGGGGCAAGCTGTGTCAGGCTGTGGACGCCCCGGAGATGATAACCGACCAGCGCTTTGCCACCATCAAGGCCCGCTATGACAACCGGGAGCAGCTAGTGGCCTGGCTGAGCGGCGTGCTGGAGACCAGGACCTGCGAGCAGTGGCTGGAGCGCATGAAGGCGGCCGGCGTGCCCTGCGCGCCGGTGAACACCATCGACCGAACCTTCCGGGAGCCCACGCTGCTGGCCCGGGACATGGTGGTGGAGATGGAGCATAAGGGGGAGCCCGTCAAGGTACTGGGCAACCCGGTCAAACTGTCCGAGAACGTGCCCCAGAAGTACGCAAGCCCGCCCGCCCTGGGCGAGCACACCGGCCAGGTGCTCCGGGACATTCTCCATATGTCCGACCAGGAGATTTACGCGCTCTATGAAAAGCACGTGATTGGCCTGGCGGACGGCAAGCTGGATTGACGATGGGAGGAGGCAAACGGAAATGAATGAGTTTCAGGTCATGTTCAAGGAGGGCCTGGTTGGCTATGACGGGGCGGGCGAACCCTATCTGAAGGCCTCCCGGTGCCCGAAGTGCGGGAAGTATTTCTTCCCCGCCCGGGAGTTCTGCACCGAGTGCTACTGCGAGCAGATGGAGCCGGCGGCGCTGAGCCGGGAGGGCGAGCTGTATACCTACACGGTGGTCTCCATCGGGGTGAAGGGCTTTCCCACTCCCTATATTCTGGCGTGGATCACCTTCCCGGAGGGGCCGCGCATTGTGGCCCAGGTGGACTGCGACCCCGAGCAGGCCGGCCGCCTGCGCACCGGCATGAAGATGCGCCTGGAGGTGGGGTGCCTGCGGGTCCTGGAGGACGGCACCGAGGTCATGGGGTATAAGTTCAAACCCCTGTTTTCGTGAAAGAGGAGGCGCAAGAGCATGAGAGATGTTGCGGTGCTGGGCGTTGGCATGACCAAGTTCGGCAAATTCATGGACCGCAGCCTGAAAGACCTCAGCCGCGAGGCCTGCTGGCAGGCGATCAAGGATGCGGGCGTCAACCCCAAGCACATCCAGACCGGCTATGTGGCCAACGCCATCGGCGGCGTCATCACCGGGCAGACCATGGTGACCGGCGAGGTGGTGCTGCGGGAAGTGGGCATCGTGGGGATTCCCGTGGTGAACTGCGAGAACGCCTGCTCCAGCGGCTCCACCGCCCTGCGGGAGGCCTGGATGGCCATCGCCGCCGGATTTTATGATACCGCCATCGTCCTGGGGGTGGAGAAGGAGTACGCCCAGAACACCCAAAAGACGGTGGAGGCCATCGCCGGGGCCGGCGACGTAGAGCTGGAGCTGAGCGTGGGCGTCAACTTCCCCGCCCATTGGGCCCTCCGGGCGGCCAAGCGGATGGAGGTCTACGGGACCACCCGGGAGCAGCTGGCCAAGGTCTCGGTCAAGAACCACCACAACGGCTGCTTCAACCCCCGGGCCCAGTACCACAAGGAGTGCTCCCTGGAGCAGGTGCTCAGTAGCCGGATGGTGGCCACCCCCATGACTCAGCTGCAGTGCTCCGCCATCGGCGACGGGGCCGCCGCGGTGATTCTGTGCGCCGCGGATAAGGCCAGGCAGTACACCACAAAGCCCATCCTGATTGCCGGCGTGGGCATGGCCACCGGCGTGTACACCGACGAGCGGCCCATCACCTTCGGCGACATGGAGCAGCGCTCCGGCCAGGTGGTCTATGACATCGCCGGCATCGGTCCGGAGGACGTGGACTTTGCCGAGGTGCACGACTGCTTCACCATCGCGGAGTTTATGCGGGTGGAGGGCCTGGGGCTGTTCAAGCCCGGGGAGTATGACTACGCCCTGGACCACGGGGAGAGCGAGATTGGCGGCCGCCTGCCCATCAATCCCAGCGGCGGGCTGCTGGCCAAGGGACACCCCATCGCGGCCACCGGCGTGGCCCAGATTTGCGAGCTGGTCTGGCAGCTGCGGGGACAGGCGGGCGACCGGCAGGTGGAGGGCGCCCGGGTGGGTCTGGCCCACTGCTCCGGGGGCGGAATCGCCGGCGACGGCGCGGTCTCTGTGGTCAGCATCCTGAAGAAGGGCTATTGAGCCAACCATGGTTTTTTCGCCCGCCCTGGGCGGGCGTGAACAAACAGCAGTAAAAAATATCAGATTGGAGGTAGTCAAATGCGTATCATTGACCTGAGCGTTCCCCTGTCCGCCCGCTGCCAGGAGCGGGGCAAAGATTCCACCATTCCCCAGATTGAGTATGTGGACCACAAGTTCGGCGGAAAACAGATGGCGGAGATTTTCGATTGTTCTCCGGATGACTTCCCCATCCCCGGGTGCGGCTGGGCCTTTGAGATTCTCACCTGCGGCACCCACAACGGCACCCACGTGGACGCCCCCTGGCACTATGGCCCCGTCTCCGGCGGGCAGCCCTCCACCACCATCGACCAGATGCCGCTGGAGTACTGCTACGGCGACGGCGTGGTGCTCCGCTTCACCCACAAGAAGGCCGGCGAGAAGATTGACGTGGACGACATCAAGGGCGAGCTGGACCGGATGGGCTATACCCTGAAGCCCCTGGATATCGTGTATATCAACACCGGCTGGGACCGCTACTGGGGGACGCCCGACTACTTCTACGACAAGCCCGGCGTCACCCGGGACGGCACGCTGTGGCTCATCGACCAGGGCATCAAGCTGATGGGCACCGACAGCTCCGGCTGGGACCGCACCTTTAAGGAGCAGGCCAAGGACTTCCACCGCACCGGGGATAAGCACTTCCTGTGGGAGGGCCACTTTGCCGGCATTGAGAAGCCCTACTATCAGATTGAGAAGCTGGCCAACCTGGATAAGCTGCCCGATTTCGGCTTTAAGACCTGCTGCTTCCCCATCAAGGTGGAGAAGGCCGGCGCCGCCTGGGCCCGCCCGGTGGCGTTCCTGGAGGACTGAGGAGATTTGACGGAAAAGAGGGAAAATAGCATGGCAGAACAACGAGACAGCAGATGGCACACCGACCTATATAAGGTGTCCGAGATGAACTGGCTGCCGGAGGTCCGCAAGGACCTGCAGGCCCGGGACAGTGTGCGTATCTATGACTGCACCCTGCGGGAGATTGAGCAGTCCCCCCACGTGGTGCTCAAGCCCGACGAGAAATTCGCCCTGGGCAAGGCCCTGGATAAGCTGGGCGTGTACAGTATGCAGATATTCCCCAAGACCTCCCAGGAGGACGCGGAGGTGATGGAGGCCCTGTCCAAGGAGAACCTGAACGCCCGGCTGACCGCCCTGTGCCGCTGGCGGGCCGACGACATCGATTTGGCCAAAAAGTGCGGCGCCAACGAGGTGCGGGTGGAGGGTCCCGGCAATCCCTGGATCGCCAAGAACTACCTGGACCTGGACGAGGACCAGCTCATCGACAAGATGATCGAGACCGGAAAGTACGCCCAGAGCGTTGGCCTGGACATCGCCGTGGGCGGCTGGGACGCCAGCCGCGCGCCGCTGCCCTTCCTGGAGAAGATGTACAAGCGCCTGGCCGAGATTGGCCCCACCCGCATCCAGGTCCCTGACAGCTACGGCTGCCTGCTGCCCTGGACGGAGATGTGGTTCTTCAAGAAGATTCGGGAGTGGACGGGCGACAAGATTGACGTGGGCATCCACGCCCACAACGACTTCGGCATGGCGCTGCCCTGTTCCCTGTCCGCCGTGGCCGGCGGCGCGGCCTATGTGGAGGGCGTCATGTGCGGATATGGCGACCGCTCCGGAAACGCCCCGCTGGAGGAGGTGGCCCTGGCCCTGGAGGTGCTCATGGGGGTCCACACGGGCATCAAGCTGGACCGCCTGACCTACACGGCCCAGCTGGTCCAGGAGCTGGCCAAGATGCCGCTGGCGCAGAACAAGCCCGTCATCGGCACCGCCCAGTACACCGTGTACGCCGGGCTGTCCGTGGATGTGCTGGATGTCATCACCCGCAGGCTGGGCAGCATCAAGGGCCTGTACGCCTGGGAGCCCGAGCTGGTGGGCCGCGGCCCCATGGAGATTCTGATGGGCAAGATGAGCGGCGCCGGAGCCGTGAAGCGGAAGCTGCGCGAGTGGAACATGGAGGCCGGAAAGGACCAGATTCAGGCCATCACCAAGCGGGTGAAGGACGAGGCCATCCTGCGCAAGTGGTCCCTGACCGACGCCCAGGTCAAGGACATCGCCGAGGAAGTGCTCGGCCTGAAAGAGTGACGGAACGGGCGGTTGGGAACAGGAGGGGCGGCCAGGCCGCCCGTCCGCAAAAATTGATTTGAAATGGAGAGGATTACGAAAATGAAAACTTGGAAGCTTCGTTTGATCAGCCTGACCGCGGCGCTGTCCCTATCTCTGGTCCTGGCCAGCTGCGGCGGGAACGAGACGGGCGGCGGCGGCTCCGCCGGTGGGTCCGGGAGCGGCGATAACGCGGGCGGCAACCTGACCGGCGACATCGTGGTGGCCTCCCACGAGGTGGGCAGCGGCGGCTACACCTATGTGGCCCTGCAGATTGAGGGTATGTCGGAGGACTTCCCGGACCTGAAGGTCCGGGCCCTGCCCGCCGGGACAGAGAGTACCCGCGCCTACTACGCCCGTCTGGGCGACGCCCAGGCCTTTGTCACCGGCGGCGCCACCCCTGGATACCTCCAGGAGGGCATCGAGGGCTATGACACCCGGGAGTGGGGCCCCCAGGCGGTCACCAGCATCGCCTTCTTCCCCCACATCGGATACCCCTTTGGCGTGCGCGGCAACTCCGACATCATGACCATCGCGGACCTGAAGGGCAAGACGGTGGCCATCACCCCCGCCTCCCCCTCCACCTACACCAACGTGGTCACCTTCCTGGCCTTTGCCGGCCTGACCCTGGACGACGTCACCCCCTACGAGGTGGCCTCCTCTGCCCTGGGCTATGAGGCGCTGATGAACGGCCAGGTGGACGCCTGCTTCTACAACGTGACCGCCTCCAAGGCCTACGAGCAGCAGAGCTCCGGCGACAGCGTGCGCTGGCTGGAGTTCGACCCGGACGACACGGAGGGTTGGGAGCGCGTGTGGGCCATCTCCCCCATTGAGGTGCCCAAGGTGACCACCGTGGGGGCCGGCATTGACGAGGAGCACCCCGTCAACCTGATGTCCAGCCCCTATCCCCAGTACTGCGCCTGGGCGGACGCCGACGAGGAGGCCATCTACACCCTGACCAAGGCCCTGTGGGAGGCCCGGGAGGAGTGGGCAGCCAAGGACGCCGCCATGGCGGACACCTTCACCATGGAGACCAACTTGGAGCTCATGGCCCAGTCCAGCACCCCCATCCACCCCGGCGCTGTGCGCTACTATGAGGAGGCCGGTGTGTGGACCGATGAGATGGAACAGCGCAACAGCGAGCTGTTTGCCTATCAGGCCGAACTGGCCGAGCTGTGGAACGAGACCGTGGCGGCGGCCGACGAGCAGCAGATTTCCGACGAGGAGTTTACTGACTTCTGGCTTCAGGCCAGAGCGGACGCCGGGTTCTGAGAAGGGCGGAACTGTTCCCACCGCCTTTCTGGTGTGAACCCCGCCCGCGGTGCCGGGGGACGCCAGCCCGCGGCACGGCGCGGCGCAGCACCCAGAACGAGAAGAAGGAGGTCTTTCCATGGAACAAGAGCAATCCTTGAATGAAAAGGTCAGCAAAATCGAAGAGGAGATGCAGGAGAAGAACGTCATCCCCAAGTACCGGGAGATTACAGGCAAGCTGCAAATTATCCCGCTGGTGATGAGCACGCTGTTCATCCTGCTGTCCATCAACTGGGCCTTTGACCTGCGCCTTTGCCTGAACATCATCATGCAGCCCTACACCTTCTACTATCTGGTGGCCGGGCTGTGCGCCCCCCTGGCGTTTCTCTATATCCCGATGACAAAAAAGGCGGCCCGGGACAGCACCCGGGACCGGGTCTTCTGGATCGACCTGGTTTTGGCCATGCTGATTCTGGCGGCCAACCTCTACCTGGCCTACAACGCCTATAATATTTATACCTACGGCTGGGAGCGCATCGCGCCTCCCCTGGCCACGGCGATCTCGGTGTTCCTGTGGATCATCTACGTGGATATGGCCCGCCGCAGCGCCGGCTGGGTGCTCACCGTCATCATCGCCCTGTTCTCCGCCCTGCCCATCTACACCCAGTATCTGCCCGGTATTCTCAACGGCCTGCACAAGGACTTCCTGCTCACCGCGCAGATGCACATCCTGGGCACGGACAGCGGCATGGGCACCCTGATGCGCACCTTCTGCGAGATTGTGCTGCCCTACACCATCTTTGGCACCGTCATCGTGGCCTGCGGCGGCGGCGAGTTCTTCCTGAACGTGGCCATGCGCTTTTTCGGCCGGTTCCGGGGTGGTATGGCGAAGGTGGCCGTAGTCTCCAGCGCGCTGTTCGGCTCCATCAGCGGCAACCCGGTGGTAAACGTCATGACCACCGGCAGCGTGACCATCCCCGCCATGAAGAAGAGCGGCTTTGAGCCGAACATGGCCGGCGCGGTAGAGGCCTGCGCGTCCACCGCCGGCACCATGACGCCGCCCATTATGGGCACGGCCTCCTTCGTGATGGCCTCCATGCTGGGCATCAGCTATACCGAGGTGGCCACCGCCGCCATCTTCCCCATTTTGACCTACTATCTGTGCGTGCTGTTCGCCGTGGACTTCTACGCGGCCAAGAAGGGCCTGCACGGCCTGTCCAAGGAAGAGATTCCCAAGATGCGGGACACCGTCAAGACCGGATGGTTCTTCGTCCCCACCATCGCCATTCTGATTTTCTACATCTTCGTGCTGCGCCAGGTGCCCAAGGCGGCCCTGTGGGCCTCGCTGTGCGCCTTCGTGCTGACCCAGCTCAATAAGAACAGCCGCCTGAGCTGGCGGCAGATTGCCGACATGATTCTGGGCATCGGCAAAAACTGCATGGAGGTCATCGGCGTCATGATGGGCGTGGGGTTCATCATGGGTTCCTTCTCGATGACCGGCCTGGGCGTGTCCTTCCCCCACGAGGTGTATGTGCTGGCCGGCGGCAACGTGATTTTGCTGGTGTTCCTGACCGCCTTTGCCAGCCTGCTCATGGGCATGGGCATGACCACCATCTGCTGCTACATCTTCCTGGCCGTCACCATCGCGCCGGCGCTGACCGAGGCCGGCCTGGACCTGATGTCGGTGCATATGTTCCTGCTGTACTGCGGGATGCTCTCCTACATCACGCCCCCTGTGGCCGTGGCCACCATCCCGGCCGCCATGCTCTCCGGAGGCGACGCCATGAAGATAGGTCTGAACGCCTGCCGCCTGGGCGCGACGCTGTTTGTGGTGCCCTTCCTCTTCGTGGCCAACCCGTCTCTGCTGCTCAGGGGGGACAGCGTGCTGTTCACCGTGAAGTCCATGCTGATTGTGGTGCTGGCCGTGTTCGTGATGACCCAGGCGCTGGAGAACTATATCCTCGGCATAGGGCCGGTTCAGATGAAACGGGTGCCAAATCTCATCCTGCGCACCGCGCTGGTGCTCACGTGCATGATTTTCGGCCTGCCCTCCATCGCCTCTGACATCATCGGCGGCGCCATCCTCCTGGCCGTCTGCATCCCCCTGGTCATCCACCAGACACGGCTTAAGCAGAAAATGGCCCCGACCCTGTAACACATCACAAAAGATGCCCACCATAGACGAGTATGGTGGGCATCTTACGGAAGGAGCACAGCACTATGGCAGAACTGATTCAGGCCGAAGAGGTGGCCCGCCTGATTCCCGACAGGGCCAGCGTGGCCGTGGGGGGACTGGTGGGCTCCGGTCACCCGGAAGCCATCACCGCGGCCCTGGGCCGCAGCTATGAGCAGTGCGGCCGCCCCCGGGACCTGACGCTGATTTTCAGCGCCGGCCAGGGGGACGGAAAGAGCCGGGGGCTGGGCCACTTCGCCCAGCCCGGTATGCTCCGGCGGGTGATTGGCGGGCACTGGAACTGGGCCCCGGCCCTGGGCCGGATGGCGGTGGACGGGGAGGTGGAGGCCTATAATCTGCCCCAGGGCACCCTGACCCAGCTGTTTCACAGCATCGCCGGGAAAAAGCCGGGGGTCATCACCAAGGTGGGACTGAACACCTATGTGGACCCCCGGGTGGAGGGCGGAAAGCTCAACAGCCGCACCACCGAAGAGTTGGTCCAGGTGCTGGAGCTGGGCGGGGAGGAGTGGCTGTGGTACAAGCCCTTCCCCATCACGGTGGCCCTGCTGCGGGGGACCACCGCCGACTCCCACGGGAACGTCACCACCGAGCGGGAGTCCGCCCTGCTGGAGATTCTGACCATCGCCCAGGCGGCCAGGAACTGCGGGGGAATCGTGGTGGTGCAGGTGGAGCGCATGGTCCCTCATGGGACCCTGAACCCCTCCCATGTCAAGATTCCCGGCATCTTGGTGGACTACATCGTGGTGGCCCAGCGCCCGGAGGAGCATATGCAGACCTACGCCGAGCAGTATAACCCCTCCTTCTCCGGAGAGGCCCGAATCAAGCTGTCCGAGGTCCCCCCCATGCCCCTGAGCTGGCGCAAGGTGGTGGCCCGCCGGGCCGCCATGGAGCTGACCCCCAACGTGGTGGTAAACCTGGGCATCGGGGTGCCCGAGGGGGTGGCCAACGTGGCCAACGAGGAGAACGTGAGCGGCGCGATGACCCTGACCGTGGAGGCCGGGGGAATCGGCGGCGTCCCCGCCGGCGGGCTGAATTTCGGCGCGGTGTACAACGCCGAGGCCCTGGTGGAGCACTCCCAGCAGTTTGACTTCTACGACGGCGGCGGGCTGGACATCGCCTTTCTGGGCCTGGCCCAGACCGACGGGGAGGGCAACATCAACGTCAGCAAATTCAACGGCCGGGTGGCCGGCAGCGGCGGGTTTATCAACATCAGCCAAAACGCCAAGAAGGTGGTGTTTTGCGGCAGCTTTACCACCGGTGGGCTGGAGGTGACGGTACAGGACGGCGGAATCCGGATTTTGCGGGAGGGGTCGGTGAAGAAGTTTGTCTCCCATGTGGAGCAGATTACCTTCAGCGGCAAGACCGCCCGGCAGATGCGCCAGCAGGTGCTGTACGTGACCGAGCGGGCGGTGTTCCGCCTGCTGCCCGAGGGCATGGTGCTCACCGAGATTGCCCCCGGCGTGTCCGTGGAGCGGGACATCCTGCCCCATATGGAGTTTCAGCCCATTGTCTCCAAGCAGCTAAAACAGATGGATGCCCGCCTGTTCCGGGAGGAGAAGCTGGGCCTGGCCGGCCAGCTGGCGGAATATCCGCGGAAACACAAGGGGGAATAAGCGTGGGACACATTCTGGAGACCGTGATGCTGGTGTGCTTCGGCCTGTCCTGGCCGCTGAATGTGGCCAAGGCCTACCGGGCCGGCACCACCAAGGGGACCAGCCTCCCCTTCATTATCCTGATCGCCACGGGCTATGTGGCGGGCATCAGCGCGAAGCTTGTCACCGGGCAGTTCAACTATGTGCTGGCCGTCTATGTGCTCAACCTGGTCATCGTGCTGACCAATGTGGCGGTGTATTTCAGAAACCTGGCTCTGGACAAGGGCCGTGCGGCTGGCGGGGCCGCGCGCTGAAGAGAGGCCGCGGGGTGGGCGGAGGACCCCGCCCGCCGGTCCAATCATGAGACCGAGGAGGACACAGCAATGATACAGCCGCGCAGTTGCAGTATTTTATCAAGTTATCCCCTTCCCGACACCCAGGCGCTGGAGCGCGCCTTGAGGGAGGAGGTGGAGAAAAACCGCCGGAAGATTGTGGTCCTGGACGACGACCCCACCGGCGTGCAGACGGTCCATGACATTTACGTCTACACAGACTGGACGCTGGACAGCCTGCGCCGCGCCTTTGCCGCGCCGGAGCGGCTGTTCTACATCCTGACCAACAGCCGCAGCTTCACCGAGGAGGAGACGGCGAAGGCGCACACGGAGATTGCCCGGCGGGTGGACCAGGTGGCCAAAGAGACCGGCATGGAGTACCTGATGATCAGCCGCAGCGACTCCACCCTCCGGGGCCACTACCCCCTGGAGACCCAGCTGCTGCGCCAGGTGGCGGAGGAGGAGAACAGCTGGAAGATGGACGGGGAGATTCTCTGTCCCTACTTCAAGGAGGGCGGCCGGTTCACCCTGAACAACATCCACTATGTGCGCTACGGGGGCACGCTGGTCCCCTGCGCCCAGACGGAGTTTGCCAAGGACAAGGTGTTTGGCTATACCTCCAGCGACCTGCGGGAGTATATCCAGGAAAAGACCGGTGGTGCCTTCCCCGCCCGGGAGGTGAAGAGCATCAGCCTGGACAGCCTCCGGACCCTGGACTACGACCGGATTCTGGAGCAACTGATGCAGGTGAGCGGTTTTGGCAAGGTGGTGGTCAACGCCGTGGACGACTGCGACGTGGAGGCCTTCGCCGTGGCCCTGTACCGGGCGCTGGAGCGGGGGAAGCACTTTACCATCCGTTGCGCCGCCGCCCTGGTGAAGGCCGTGGGGGGAATCTCCTCCCAGCCCCTGCTCAGGCGGGAGCAGATGGTGGCCCCCGGGACGTCCCGGGGGGGCATCATCGTGGTGGGCAGTCACACCCAAAAGACCACCGCCCAGCTGGAGGAGCTGAAGCAGCTGCGGGGCATCGACTTTCTGGAGCTGGACAGCGACAAGGTCCTGGTGCCCGGCGCCTTGGAGGAGGAGGTGGCGCGGGTCGTCCGCCGCTGCGGAGAGCAGATTGCCAGGGGCGTGACCTGCTGCGTATCCACCAGACGGGCGCTGCTCACCTGTCCCGGGGACACCGACGAGACCATCCTGGCCCGGGGCATGGCCATCAGCGACGCGGTGCAGCGCTGCGTGGGCCAGCTGCCTGTGGCGCCGGCCTTTGTGGTGGCCAAGGGCGGCATCACCAGCAGCGACGTGGGCACCAAGGCCCTGAAGGTCCGGCGGGCCAAGGTGCTGGGCCAGATTCGCCCCGGCGTCCCCGTCTGGCAGACCGGCCCGGAGAGCGCCTTCCCCGGCGTACCCTATGTCATCTTCCCCGGCAACGTGGGGGAGGTGTCCACCCTGCGGGAGGCGGTGGAGATTCTGTTGGGATGAACCGCCCCGGCGGGAATCCCATGAACAACGCGGACCCCTGAGACCGGAACACGGTCTCAGGGGTCCGCGTGTTCGCGCCCGCGGCGGGGGGAGGCGGGACGCCGGTCAGGACAGCTGGAACTGTCCGGTGTACAGCCGGTAGTACCGGCCCTTCTTTTCCAGCAGCTGTTCGTGGTCGCCCTTCTCCTCAATCTGGCCGTGCTCGATGACCACGATGCAGTTGGAGTTGCGCACGGTGGACAGCCGGTGGGCGATGACAAACACCGTCCTGCCCTCCATCAGCGCGTCCATGCCCTTTTGAATCAGAGCCTCGGTCCGGGTGTCGATGGAGGAGGTGGCCTCGTCCAGAATCATCACCGGCGGGTCGGCCACGGCGGCCCGGGCGATGGCCAGCAGCTGCCGCTGGCCCTGGGAGAGGTTGCCTCCGTCGCCGGTGACCATGGTCTGATACCCCTCGGGCAGCCGGCGGATGAAGGAGTGGGCGTTGGCGCTCTTGGCGGCGGCGATGCACTCCTCGTCGGTGGCGTCCAGCCGGCCGTAGCGGATATTGTCCATGATGGTGCCGGTGAACAGGTGGGTGTCCTGGAGCACCGCCCCCAGGGAGCGGCGCAGGTCGTCCTTGCGGATGGAGGTCACGCTGATGCCGTCGTAGGTAATCAGCCCGCCCTCAATTTCATAGAAGCGGTTAATCAGGTTGGTGATGGTGGTCTTGCCCGCCCCGGTGGAGCCCACGAAGGCAATCTTCTGTCCGGGGTTGGCGTAGACGGACACATCCTTCAGGATGCGCTTGCCCGGAACGTAGGAGAAGTCCACATGGTTAAAGCGCACGGCCCCCTTCAGCTCGGTGAGATAGCAGTCCTCGCCGGGCACGTTGCGCACGGCGCCGCGAATCTTGTGCAGGGACATGGCCCCGGTGTGGTCCGGGTATTTCCAGGCCCAGCCGTGACCGGACAGAGAGGCCAGGTCCTTCACCTCTTCCAGCGACCCATCCGGGGCCACCTTGACCCAGATTCCCTGCTGGGAGTCCACGCCGGGGGGCAGCAGCTTCAGTCCGCCCTCCTCCCGGTTGGCCTGCCCTAACTCTGTGAGGACGCCGTCTGCGTCCAGCACGGGGACCAGGGCCATGCCGCAGCTCCTGGGGGTTTTCCAGGCCCAGGCGCGGGGCCGTCCGGGGCCGGAGAAGGGGGACAGGGTGCCGTTGGCGTCCTTCTCCGCCTGCACCAGGGTGACCACGCCCTGGTCCACCTCCGGCGGGGTGTCCATCACGTCGAAGATGCGCTCGGCCCCCGCCAGGGCGGACAGCAGGGTGGTCATCTGCTGGGAAATCTGGTTCAGGGGCTGGCCCACCTGCTTGGAGTAGTTGAGGTAGACCACCAGTCCCCCCAGGTCAAAGCCCTGCAGAACGGACAGCAGTCCTCCGAAGGCGGCGGTCAGGGCGTAGCTGATGTTCATCAGGTTGCCCGACACGGGCATGATCATGATGGAGTAGAAGTTGGCCTTCCGGGCGGCGTCCCGGTAGGCGGTGTTCAGCCCCTGAAAGCGCTGCTTGGCCTGCTCCTCGTGGGTGAAGGCCTTGACCACCTTCAGCCCCTCGATAATCTCCTGAATCTCGCCGTTCACGTCGCCCAGGGCGGCCTGCTGCTGCCGGTAGTACTTCCGGCTGCGGCTGCCCAGGGTTTTGAAGAGGTACACCGTGACGGCCAGCAGCAGGGCGGTGACCAGGAACAGCTTCCAGTTGATGAACAGCATCATCCCCACCAGGCCCACGAACATCAGCACGCTGGAGCACAGGGAGACCACGCTCTGCTCCAGGGCCATCTGCACATTGTCCGCGTCGTTGGTGAACCGGCTCATCAGTTCCCCGTGGGGGTGCTGGTCAAAATAGCTCAGAGGCAGGGCCTGGAGGCGGTCAAACAGCTCCTTGCGCAGGCGGTTGACTCCCCGCTGCGCCAGGCGCACCATGACGGCGGACTGGCAGTAGGTGGCCGCGCAGCCCACCAGGTAGACCCCCACTAGCTTCAGGATGGACAGTCCCAGCCCGGCAAAGTCGGTGCAGCCGGACCAGATAAAGTTGTTGATGATGTCCCGCATCATATAGGAGCCGCCCAGGTTGGTGAACACGGACAGCACCAAAAACAGGAATACCGCCGCCAGGGGCAGCTTGCTCCGGGTCAGATAGCCCGCCAGGCGGCGGACGGTCCGGCCCATATTTTTCGGCTTGGAGTAGCCCCCTTTTGGGGCGTGATTGGGTCCGGGCATTATTCCCCCACCCCCTCTTGCTGAGATTGATAGATCTCCTGATAGATGGTGTTACCGGCCAGCAGCTGCTCGTGGGTGCCCCGGCCGGCGATGTGGTCGTCGTCCAGGATGATAATCTCGTCGGCGTACTGCACCGAGGAGATGCGCTGGGCGATGATGATGACGGTGGTGCCCTTCAGATTGGTGGCGAAGGACTGGCGGATGGCGGCCTCGGTGGCCGAGTCCACCGCGGAGGTGCTGTCGTCCAAAATCAGGATGGCGGGCTTGCGCAGCATGGCCCGGGCGATGCACAGCCGCTGCTTCTGTCCGCCGGACACATTGGTGCCCCCCTGGGTCAGGGCGGTATCAAACCCGTCGGGGAAGGACATGATGAAGTCATAGGCCTGGGCGTTTTTGGCGGCCTGAATCATCTCCTCCTCGGTGGCGTCGGGGCGGCCCCAGAGCAGGTTTTCCCGGATGGTGCCGGTGAAGAGCACGTTGGTCTGAAGCACCATGCCGATGCGCCGGCGCAGCTCCTCCAGGGGATAGTCCCGCACATCCACCCCGTCCACCAGCACCGCGCCGCCGGTGACGTCATAGAAGCGGGGGATGAGGTTGACCAGCGAGGACTTGCCGGTGCCGGTGCCGCCCACGATGGCCAGGAATTTGCCCGGCTCCACCGTGAAGCTGATGTGGGAGAGCACGTCGTCCCCCGAGCCGTCGGCCGCGTAGCGGAAGGACACGTCCCGGAACTCCACCCGCCCCTCGGGGGCGGGGAGGACGCGCTCGCCGGTCACGCCGGGCGCCGCCGGGCGGTAGAGCTGGCCGGCGGGTTTGTTCTCCACAGAGGGCTCGGTGCGCAGCACCTCGTTGATGCGGTGGGCGCAGGCCTGGGCCCGGGTGAGCTGAAGCAGAGCCATGGCCACCATCATCACGCTCATGAGAATCTGGAAGATGTAGTTGATAAAGGCCTGCAGGTCGCCCAGCAGGAAGCCCTCCGCCATGACCATCCGGCCGCCCAGGTAGAGCACGGCCACCGTGGCGCCGTTCATGGCCAGCATCATGATGGGCATGATGGCGATGATTTTCAGCCCCACGTTCAGGGCGGCGTCCATCAGCTCGTCGTTGGACTTCTTGAACTTCCCGCGCTCATAGTCCTCCCGGACGAAGGCCTTGACCACCCGGATGGCCACCAGGTTCTCCTGCAGGGTGTTGTTCAGCCCGTCAATCTTCTTCTGCATGGTCTCAAACAGCCTGGTGCAGATGAACATCAGCGTGCCGATGGCCAGCATCATCAGGGGGATGACCACCGCCAGCACCACCGCCAGCCTGGGGTTGATGGACACGGAGATGGCCAGCGCGGCGACGAGCATCACCGGGGCCCGGACCAGCATCCGCAGCCCCATGTTCAGCATCATGGTCATGGCGTTGACGTCGTTGGTCATGCGGGTGATGAGGGAGGCGGAGGAGAACTTGTCGATGTCGGCGAAGGAGAAGTCCTGCACCTTGTCGAACAGGCACTGGCGCAGGTTGGCGCCGAAGCCCTGGCTGGCGAAGGTGGCGTATTTGGCCGAGCCCACGCCGCAGGCCATGGCGAACAGGGACAGCAGCAGCATGGCCGCGCCCATCTGGAAGATGTAGCCCACGTCCCCGGCGGGGATGGCCACATCCACAATCTCGGCCATCACCAGGGGGAGGATGAGCTCGCAGATGACCTCCAGGGTGATAAGGATGGGGGACTTGATAGCGTCTTTCTTATAGCCCTCCAGGTGGGTCAGAAATAGGGAAAGCAAATCACGGTTCCTCCTTTGTCTGGGGTTGTGCGGGGGACGCGCTCCGGAGATTGCGGAGCATCCGGCGGCGGAACGAGAACAGCTGGCGCTGCTCGGCCGGGGAAAAGCCGTCCAGCATCCGCCGGGACACGGTCTCGAAGGCCTGCTGGCAGCCCAGCACCGCCTGCTGGCCCTTCTCGGTGAGAAGCACCTGGTTGCGCCGGGCGTCCCGGCCGGGCTGGCGGTGGATATAGCCCCCCCGCTCCAGGGATTTTAGAGAGTTGGCCACTGCCGCCGGTGAGATGTGCAGCAGCTCGGCCAGGTCCCGCTGGGCGTGGCAGGTCCCCTCCCGGTCTTCTCCGTCGGAGCTGCACAGGATGCTCAGCAGCATGGGATGGCCCACCTCGGCCAGGCCGGCGGCGTTGAGCTCCGCCTGGACGGCGGCCCTGTGGGCCTGGTTGATCTGCCGGGACAGCAGCTCCAGCTCCTGGAAGGACGCGGACATGGAACCCCTCCTTTCCAATTGATTAACCTATTAATCGTTAAGGCGTTGATTATTTTACCCACCCCGCCCCAAAATGTCAAGGGGCTTTTTGGGACTTCACAGATTGTTTACACGCCCCGTCAAAGGGCGCGCAACAGGCCGGCTTCCCGGGGGAAGCCGGCCTGAGATGGCCCGAGGGGGCGGGAACCGGCTCCCGCCTCAGGCGCGGCCGTTCCAGACGGACATGAGGGAGTGGCTGAACTGGCGGAGAGTCTCGGCCCACCGGGGCGTGTTGTCCTGGGAGAAGCTGGCGCAGGGGCCGCAGACCTCCAGCGCCCCCAGGATGGCGCCGTTCAGGTCGGTGAGGGGGACGGCCAGCGAGGACAGTCCCACCCGGAACTCCTCGCGGCACAGGGCGAAGCCCTGCCGGCGGACGCCGGCCAGGTCCCGGAGCAGGGCCGCGGGAGAGGACGGTGCGTTAGGGCCGTACAGACCCTCCCCCCGGGACTCCCACAGCCGGGAGGCCGCCTCGTCCGGCCGGAAGGCCAGCACGCATTTTCCGGCGGCGCTGCACCACATGGGGACCCGGACGCCCGCCCGGGGGACTCCGGGAAAGGAGGAGCGGCTGGCGGTCATGATGCACATTATATCAGAGCGGTCGGGCAGAAAGAGGTGGGCGGACAGGTCCAGCTGCTCCGCCAGCCGGTCCAGGAAGGGGCGGGCCTGCCGGGCGAAGGGGCGGTTCTCCACACAGGCGCTGCCGTACTCGAACAGGCGCAGGGTCAGCTTATAGGGGGCGCTGTTGGAGTAGCGCCACTGGGTGTACCCCAGGGCGTACAGGGTGTGGAGCAGGCGGTGGACCGTGCTGTTCGGCAGCCCGGTCTTTTCCGACAGGGCCAACAGGGACAGCCCCTCCGGATTTTGTGCCAGCGTCTCCAGCACCTGGAATACGCGCTCGATGGACTGAACGGGCTTATAGGCCCGTTCCACGGATTGATCTCGCATAGAGCACCAGCTTTCACCAGTTTATCCGCCGCCGGCGGCGGGTATGACAACCTGCTTATGGTTTGCCTCCAAGTATAGCACAAATGGTATAGAAAGGAAACCAGGAAAAAAATAAATATTTCCACTTGACAAAATGGCGCTTTGATTATACACTATGACCATAATTCCACGATGTAGAAAAAGAATTCACAATATAAAAACTTTAATCCTGAAAAAAGAAACAAAATTCTATGATGTGGAAAGGTGAGAGCTGTGGAATACAACTATTTGGGCGGCACAGGGCTGAAGGTGTCCCGGGTCTGCCTGGGGACCATGACCTTCGGCTCCCGGATGGCGGACCAGAAGGACGTGGACACGGCGGTGGCCATGGCCCTGGAGCGGGGAATCAATTTCTTTGATACCGCCGACCAGTATGTGGACGGCAGGAGCGAGGAGATGCTGGGCAAGGCCCTGGGCGCCCGCCGCCGCGAGGTGGTGGTGGCCAGCAAGGTGGGCTACCCCTGCATGGATAAGAAGGAGTTCAGCCTCTCCCGCGGCAGCATCCTGGCCGGGGTGGACGGCTCCCTGAAGCGGCTGGGGACGGACTATCTGGACATCTATTACCTCCACTCCCCGGACTACAACACCCCCTTAGAGGAGTCTCTGGAGGCCCTCAACGACGTGGTCCGCCAGGGGAAGGTGCGCTATGTTGGAATGTCCAACTACGCGGCCTGGCAGATGTGCCAGGCGCTGTATGTCTGCCGGGACAACCACTGGGCCGCGCCCGTGGTGTCCGAGACCTGCTACAACGCCCTGACCCGGGGGGCCGAGGGCGAGCTGGTCCCCTTCCTGCAGGAGAAGAAGATTGGCATGACGGTGTTCAACCCCCTGGCCGGCGGAATGCTGACCGGCAAGCACAAGCGGGGCGCGCCCACCGCCGGCACCCGGTTTGAAAATCCCAACTACCAGCAGCGCTACTGGCGGGAGGACAACTTCCGGGCCATCGACCAGCTGACCGCTCTGGCCGGGCGCGTGGGGACCAGCCTGCTGTCCCTGTCCTTCCGCTGGTGCCTGAGCAGGCCCTGGGTGAGCAGCGTCATCACCGGCTTTTCCAGCCTGGAGCAGCTTCAGGCCAACCTGGAGGCGCTGGAGGGCGGCGCGCTGCCGGCCGGAGTGATGGAGGAGTGCGACCAGGTGTGGCAGTCCGTCAGCGGCGGGCGGGTGCAGTATAACCGCTGAGCGCCGGATCAGAGAAATCCTTTGCCGGTCCCTCTGGGGGCGGCAATCGAATAAAAATCAAAACATGGAGGTATTCAAAATGAAGAAGAAG
>CASECK010000012.1 GCA_949286295.1 uncultured bacterium
CTGTCCGCCGAACAGGTGGTGGCGGATTTGAACGCCTGCAACGACAAAATCGAGGCCCTCACCGGCGTGCGGCCCACTCTGGTCCGCCTGCCCTACGGGGACTACGACGACAGCTCCATCAGCGCCGTGCGCTCCCTGGGCATGGAGCCCATCCAGTGGGACGTGGACAGCCTGGACTGGAAGGAGCTGTCCGCCGGCGAAATCACCCAGCGGGTGACCAGCCGGGTGCAGCCGGGTTCCATCGTCCTGTTTCACAACGCGGCCCTCCACACCCCGGAGGCTCTGCCCGCTATCATCCAGACGCTTTTGCAGGAGGGGTACACCTTCCTGCCCGTCTCCCAGCTTCTCCTCACCGGGGAATACACCATCGACCACACCGGCCGGCAGTGCCCGGCGTAGTCCCTGCGGAAAGAGGGAGGCCCCCGGCCGGGGGCCTCCCTCTTTCCATACGCTGTCCGCGTTTTCAAAGCACCACGCCAATCTCCGCCTGGGCCTTGCTGCGCTCCTCCTGACTCTGGCGGTCGTTGACCTCCTCGGGCTCATGGAAGGTGGGAATAATCTGGTGCAGCACATCCCGGATGATGGCCGGGTCGTTTTTCTCCAGCGCCTGCTGGAGCACGGACAGCTTCACCGTCAGCTCCTCCAGCATCACCGCCGGCTGGCGCTCCACGAAAATCTTGTCGTTTTCGGTGCGCTCAATGTCCCGGCTGGCCACCAGCAGCTCCTCATAGAGCTTCTCCCCCGGCCGCAGGCCCACCTCCACAATGTCGATATCCCGGTAGGGCACAAGGCCGGAGAGCCGAATCAGATTCTCCGCCAAATCCAGAATCTTCACCGGCCGGCCCATATCCAGCACATACAGCTCGTTCTGCTTGGCCATGGCTCCGGCCTGGAGCACCAGCTGGGCGGCCTCGGGAATGGTCATAAAATAGCGGATGATGCGCTTGTCCGTCAGGGTGACCGGACCGCCCGCGGCAATCTGCCGTGTAAACAGCGGGACCACCGAGCCGTTGGAGCCCAGCACGTTGCCAAACCGCACCGCGGCGAAATCCGTCCCGCTGCGCCCCTTCATGGACTGGACAATCATCTCGCACAACCGCTTGGTGGCCCCCATGACGGAGGTGGGATTCACCGCCTTGTCGGTGGAGATGAGCACAAACTTGGCCACTCCGTACCGGTCCGCCGACCGGACCAGATTCAGGGTGCCGAACACGTTGTTGCGCACCGCCTCCTGGGGGCTGGCCTCCATCAGGGGGACGTGCTTATGGGCCGCGGCGTGGAACACCACGTCAGGGCGGTAACGGGCGAAGAGCTGATCCATCCGGGCCGCGTCCCGGATGGAGGCAATCTCCACCGCCAAGTCCAGCCGGCCGCCATATTTATAGCGCAGCTCCTGCTGGATGTCGTAGGCGTTGTTCTCATAGATGTCAATGACCACCAGCTTCTTGGGGCTGTGGCGGACAATCTGCCGGCACAGCTCTGAGCCGATGGAGCCGCCGCCCCCCACCACCATCACGGTCTTGCCGCCCAGGAAGGCGTCCACCGGGGCGGGGTCCAGACGCACGGGGTCCCGCTCCAGCAGGTCCTCAATCTGCACCTCCCGCATCTGGGCCCGGATGGAGCGCTGGCCCAGCAGGTCCAGCGTGCTGGGCAGCACCGTCACCCGCACCCGGTCCAGGCCGGACAGCTGCTGAAGAATCTCATGCCGCCTGGCCTCGCTGGCCGAGGGGATGGCCACCAAAATCTCCCGGATGTCCATGGCCTTCAGCCTGGCCGGGATACTGGAGACGTCGCCCTTCACCTCAATGCCGCGGACGCGCTTGCGGTGCTTGCCCGGGTCGTCGTCAAAAAAGCACTCCACCCGGTAGCGGCTGTCCGGGTTGCTCTGCAGCTCCTCCAGCAGCTGCACCCCGGCCGCGCCGGCGCCCACAATGGCCACGGGAATCTGCCGGGACCCCTTGCTGTGCTGCACTCTGCTGCGGTAGACCCGGTAGATAAAGCGCATCATGAGCATCCCCAGCACCCACAGGCTGGCGATGGCGGTGAGCAGCAGGAAGGAGATCACGCCCACCTGAATCACATACCGGGTCACCACCTCGTACAGGCCAAATCCCAGAATCGCCGCCATCAGCAGCATCAGGTACTCCCGGCTCTCGGCATACCGCCACAGGCTGTCATAGGTGCGAAACAGCACCTGGAAAATGACGGTGCAGCTGTACAGCAGCAGCAGGTGCTCCGGCAGGCGGCCCTGCCCCACGGCGTCCATGATGGAGTACCGCAGGGAGAAGGCGCCCAGCGCCAGCCCCACGCCCACTAAAATCATGCTGTCGCACAAAAACAAGATTGGCTTGCGAAAACGGTTCATGTCCAAAGCTCCCTTTTTCCGCTCCAAACCCGGCCAAACAGGCCGGGTTCCTCTGTCTGCGACACATCATAGCACATTTCCCTGGAAAAAGGAAGTCCCAGATTATGTTATGGAAAGGCGCCCCGGCTCTTAAGAGCCGGGGCGCCCTGCCCGGTATCCGCGCCGCTCCCCTCAGGAGCGCTTCCACTTGACCTCTGGCATCAGCTCATTGCCGATGACGGTCAGCATCCGGTCCAGCAGCGCGGTCTCCTCCCCGGTGAAGCGCTCCTTCACCCGGTCCATGACCCGCTGGAGATACGCGGCGCTGACGTTGTAGTAATCCATATACTTCTGGGTCGGTCTCAGATGGTACTCCCGCCGGTCGTGGGGGGACTGTACCTTCTCCACATAGCCCTTCTGAATCAGGCTGTTGACCTTGTAGGCGGCATTGGGAGCGGAGATCTGGACAAAGGAGGCAAACTCGTTGATGGTGGGCTCCTTCAGGGCCAGGATAATCTCCATACAGAAGGTCTCCACCGCCGTCAGGCTGGCCTCCCGGTCCTGAAAGCGGGAGAACACCGCCTGATAGAAGTGCAGCTTAAATTTTGTGTACACGCGGCCAAAGCTCTCCTCCAACACGTTGCATCGCCCCTCGTCGCTTTGAGTTAGTATACCAAATTTTTCCTTTGTTAACAAGGGGAATCTGTCTGTTCCACCAAGGCGAACGTCAGCTCCGCCTTGCAGGCTGTCTTGCCGTTCACCTTTGCCGTGGCGGTCCCGAAGCCCACCGGCCCGCGCCGGGCGGTGAGCTGGCACTCCAGCTCCAGCACATCCCCGGGCCGCACCTGCTGCTTAAATCTGGCGTTTTTGATTCCGCCAAAGAGAGCCAGCTTGCCCTCGTTGCCGGGCTCCGACAGGATGGCCACCGCCCCCACCTGGGCCAGGGCCTCGATGATGAGCACCCCCGGCATCACCTTAAAGTGGGGAAAATGCCCCTGGAAGAAGGGCTCGTTGACGGTGACGCACTTGAGGCCCCTGGCCTCCTGGCCGGGGACGCAGTGGGTGATTTTGTCCACCAGCAGGAAGGGGTACCGGTGGGGAAGCAGGCGCTGAATCTGCTCGATGTTCAACTCCATGTCAGCTCTCCTCCCATCTCTTCAGCACAACAGCGGCGTTGTGCCCGCCAAAGCCCAGGGAGTTGGACAGGGCTATCCGCAGGGCGGCCTGCCGGCCTTCGTTGGGCACCACATCCAGGTCGCACTGGGGGTCCGGCTCCCGATAGCCCACGGTGGGGGGCGCAAAGCCGTCCCGCAGGGCCAGGGCGGTGAAAATGGCCTCCACCGCTCCGGCGGCCCCCAAAAGGTGGCCGGTCATGGACTTGGTGGAGCTGACCATCAGCCGGCCGGCATGGGGGCCGAAGGCGGTGTGGATGGCCTGGGTCTCGCAGGCGTCGTTCATGGGAGTGGAGGTGCCGTGGGCGTTGATGTAGTCCACCTGCTCCGGCCGGACGCCGGCGTCGGCCAGGGCCTGGAGCATACAGGCCGCGCCCCCCCGCCCGCCGGGGGCGGGGGCGGTGATGTGGTAGGCGTCGCAGTTGGCGCCGTATCCCACCACCTCGGCATAGACCCGGGCCCCCCGGGCCAGGGCGTGGTCCAGCTCCTCCAGCACCAGGGCGCCGGCCCCCTCTCCCATCACAAAGCCGGAGCGCTCCCGGTCAAAGGGGATGGAGGCCCGGGCCGGGTCGGTGCACTCGGTCAGCGCTTTCATCGAGGTGAAGCCGCCCATGGCCAGGGGGGTGATAGCGGCCTCCGCCCCACCGCACAGCACCACATCCCCGTAGCCGTCCCGGATGTGCCGGAAGGCGTCGCCCACGGCGTTGGTGCCGCCGGCGCAGGCGGTGACCACACAGGAGCACATCCCGGTAAAGCCATAGCGGATGGCCATGTGTCCGGCGGCCATGTTGGAGATAATCCTGGGAATCATGAAGGGGGACACGGAATCAAATCCCCGCTCCATCCCCCGCCGGTGGGCCTCCCCCACGGTCTCGAAGCCGCCGATTCCGCTGGAGAAGATGACCCCCCGCCGCTCTTTGTCCCCCTGCTCCAAATCCAGCCCGCTGTCCCGGACCGCCTCGTCAGAGGCCGCCAGGGCCAGCTGGGTAAAGCGGTCCATGCGCTTGGCCTCCCGCTTGCCCAGCAGGGCGTCCACGTCCAGGTCCTTGACCTCGGCGGCCAGCTTGACCTTCATCTCCCCGGTGTCGTAGCGGGTGATGGGACCCACCCCGCACACCCCGGCCCGGGCCGCCGCCCAGCTGTCCGGCGCGGTGTTGCCGATGGGGGTGACGGCCCCCATGCCGGTGATGACCACTCTTCGTCTTTCCATACGCCTCACCTCAAACCGCCATGCCGCCGTCCACGCACAGCACCTGGCCGGTGATATAGGCGCCCTCCTCTTCCCCGAAGAAGGCCACCGCCCGGGCCACCTCCCCGGCCTGTCCAGGGCGGGCCATGGGGATGGTGTCCAGCATGGCCTGCCGGGCCTTTTCCGGGAGGGAGGCGGTCATGTCCGTCTCAATAAAGCCCGGGGCCACCGCGTTAACGGTGATGTTCCGGGCGGCCAGCTCCTTGGCGGCCGCCCGGGTCAGGCCCAGGATGCCCGCCTTGCTGGCCGCGTAGCCGGTCTGGCCCGGGTTGCCCCGCAGGCCCACCACGCTGCTCATGTTGATAATGCGGCCATACCGCTGGCGAATCATCAGCTTGGAGGCGGCCTTCATGCAGAAATAGGCCCCCTTCAGGTTGGTGTCCAGCACCGCGTCGAAGTCCTCCTCCTTGGCGGTCATCAGCAGCCCGTCCCGGGTGACCCCGGCGTTGTTGACCAGAATATCCAGCCGGCCGAACCGCTCCTTCACCGCCTGGACCAGCTCCTCGCAGGCGGCGGGGCTGGCCACGTCCGCCTGAAAGCACTCCGCCTGGGCCCCCATGGCCTGGCAGGCCTGCACGGTCTCCAGGGCGGCCTGGGCGTTGCCCGCGTAGTTGACGGCCACCGCCGCCCCCCGCCGGGCCAGCTCCAGACAGACGGCCCGGCCGATTCCCCGGCTCCCGCCGGTGACCAGGGCCACTTTTCCTTCCATGCTCATACGGACGCTCCTTTCCATTCTTCCACCACCCGGAGGAAGTCCTCCACGGTGTCGATGCTCCAGGTCTTGATGCCGGGGGCGGTTTTTTTGAAAAATCCGCTCAAGGTCTTGCCCGGGCCAATCTCAATGACGGTGTCAATTCCGTCCCGCTCCATGGCCCGGATGGTGTCCTCCCAGTAGACCGGGGACTGGACCTGCCGCTCCAGCAGGCCGGCGACGCTGTCCTCCGGCCCCATGCGGCCGCCCAGGCAGTTGAAATAGACCGGGCAGGCCATCTCGCCGAAGCGCACCGTCTGAAAGTGGGCGGCCAGGGCGTCCCCCGCCGGCTTCATCAGCCGGGTGTGGAAGGGGCCGCTGACCTTCAGGGGCATACAGCGCCGGGCCCCCAGCTCCAGGGCGTAGGTCCCCGCGGCCTCCACGGCGGCCTTCTCGCCGCCGATGACCAGCTGCCCGGGGCAGTTGTAGTTACAGATTTGGACCGTCCCCAGCCCCGAGGCCCGCTCGCAGGCCTGCTGGAGTTTCTCCCGGTCCAGGGCCAGCACCGCGGTCATCCCGCACTCCAGCCCGGCGGCCGCCTCCTCCATGGCCCGGCCCCGCAGGGCCACCGTGGAGATGGCGGTGTCCCGGTCAAACACCCCGGCGGCGTACAGGGCGGAGTACTCCCCCAGGGACAGGCCAGCCGCGGCCTGGGGGCGGATACCCGCCCGGGCCAGCAGGCCGGTGACGCCCACGGCGAAGGCCACCATGCACGGCTGGGTGTACCGGGTCTGGGACAGCTGCTCCTCCGGTCCCTCAAAGCACAGCTTCTTCAGCGCAAAGTCCACCGCCGCCCCATCCAAGACCGCGGCAAACTCCGGAAAGCGCTCATAGAAGTCCCGGCCCATGCCCACCTTCTGGCTGCCCTGGCCGGCGTAGACAAAGGCCGTCTTCATCCCCGCACCTCCGCCGCCAGCTCCTTGAGCACCTGGTCGCACTCGGCGCACAGCTGCTCCAAGATGGTGCGCAGGGGGCGAATCTCGTGGAGCATCCCGGCCACCTGGCCGGCCATGAGAGAGCCGTTTTTCACGTCCCCGTCAAACACGGCCTTGCGCAGGGAACCCAGGGTGAACTGCTCCAGCTCCATCCTGTCCGCTCCGGCCCGCTCCCGGCTGAGATAGGCCCGGGACATCTGGTTTTTCAGGATGCGCACCGGGGCGTTGACGCTGCGGCCGGTGACCACAGTGTCGCTGTCCTTGGCGTTGAGCAGCGCCTGCTTATAGTTGTCGTGGATGGGGCACTCCTCGCTGACCAGCAGGCAGGTGCCCACCTGGGCGCCGCAGGCCCCCAGGGCATAGGCGGCGGCCAGCTGCCGGCCGCTGGCGATACCGCCGGCGGCGATGACCGGCAGGTCGGTCTGGGCGCACACCTGGGGCACCAGGGCCATGGTGGTCAGCTCGCCCACATGGCCGCCGCTCTCGGTGCCCTCGGCGATAAAGCCGTCCACCCCCAGGGGGGCCAGGCGGCGCACCAGCGTGGCGGCGGCCACCACGGGGAACACCTTGATGCCGGCCTGCTTCCAGGCGGGGATGAACTGGCTGGGGACCCCGGCGCCTGTGGTGACCACCTTCACCCCCTCCTCCACCACCACCCGGGCAATCTCCGGGGCGGCGGGGTTCATGAGCATAATGTTCACGCCGAAGGGCTTGTCGGTCAGCTCCCGGCAGCGGCGGATGTGGGCGCGTACCGCCTCCGCGTCCATGCCGCCCGCCCCGATGATGCCCAGGGCCCCGGCGTTGGAAACGGCGGCGGCGAACTGACCGGTGGCGATGTTGGCCATGCCGCCCTGGATGATGGGCAGTCTGGTACCCAGTAATTCATTCAGTCTCATAACAATTCTCCTTACCCTTGATGCGCAAGGGGCAGTCCATTCTTTCCGGCCAAGGCCGCCCGGCGGAACCCTTCCGCCGGCAGGTGCGCTCCCCCTCGCGCGTCAGCAATCCCATCTGAACAGCGCGCCGGCCCAGGTCAGCCCGCCGCCGAAGCCCACGGCCAGCACCCGCATCCCGGGGCGCAGGGCCCCCTGCTCCACCAGCTCATCCAGGGCGATGGGGATGCTGGCCGCGGAGGTGTTGCCATAGCGGTCCATGTTCTTGTAAAACAGGCCCTCCCGGGCCTTGAGCTTTTTGGCCACGTGGTCGATGATGCGGGCGTTGGCCTGGTGGCACACCACCAGGTCCAGCCCGTCGATGCCGCAGCCCTCGGCCTGGAGCAGCTGCTGGATGGAGCGCTCCACCACCTCCACGGCAAAGCGGAACACGCTCTTGCCGTCCATGTGGATGAGGGGCCGCCCCTGACCCAGGCCGTGGACCCAGATGCTCTGCCCGTCGCCCCGGCTTCCGCACACCGTGTGCCACACGGCGTCCTCCCGCCGCCGGAGCACCACCGCCCCCGCTCCGTCGCCGAAGAGGACGCAGGTGTTCCGGTCGTCCATATCCATCACCCGGCTGATTACCTCGCAGCCCAGCAGCAGGGCATAGGGGCGCGGGGCGTCGGCCAGCAGGGCGTGGGCGGTCTTGAGGCCATAGAGAAATCCGGCGCAGGCGGCGTTGAGGTCAAAGCAGACCGTGTCCTCCAACAGGCCCAGCCGCTGCTGGAGCAGGCAGGCGTCCGAGGGGCTGGCAAAGTCCGGCGTGAAGGTGGCCACCAGGCACACGCCGATGTCCTCCGGACCCAGTCCGGCCCGCTCCAGAGCCTGCCGGGCCGCCCGCTGCGCCAAATCCAGGCCGTGCTCCTCCTGGCAGAAATGGCGGCTGTGGATACCCGTGCGGCTGAACACCCATTCGTCGCTGGTGTCCACCCGCTGGGACAGCTCCTGATTGGTGACCACCCGCCGGGGCAGGGCCCGGCCGGTGGACAGAATCTGGGGTGCGCTCATGGTTACTCCTCTCTGGCCGGGGGCAGGTCCCGCCCCATGGCCCGGAACATTTGATACCGCTGCTGGGCCAGGGCCCGGCCGCTGAGTTTCTCCAGGGCGGCCAACTCCTTGCGCAGGGCCGCGTCCACCGTGCGGAAGGTGGCCTGCCAGTCGGTGTGGGCGCCGCCCTCCGGCTCCCGAAGGACCCCCTGGACAATGCCGCCCCGGCGCAGGTCCTGGGCGGTGAGCTTCATCACTCCGCAGGCCTCGCCGCTGCGGGAGGAATCCTTCCACAAAATCGAGGCGAAGCCCTCGGGGGAGAGCACAGAGTACACCGCGTGCTCCAGCATCAGCACCCGGTTGGCCACCGCCAGGGCCAGGGCCCCGCCGCTGCCCCCCTCGCCGGTGACCAGGGAGATGACCGGCACGGTGAGGGTGCTCATCAGCGCCAGGCACTGGGCAATGGCCTCCGCCTGGCCCCGCTCCTCCGCCTCCTTCCCCGGGTAAGCCCCCGGGGTGTCCACGAAGGTGATGACCGGCCGGCCGAACTTCTCCGCCTGGCGCATCAGCCGCTGGGCCTTGCGGTAGCCCTCCGGCCCCGGCATCCCGAAGTTGCAGGTGAGATTCTCCTCCAGGCTCTTCCCCTTCCGGTGGCCCAGAACCGTGACCGGCCGGCCGTGGAAGCGGGCGATTCCGCCCAGAATGCTGCCGTCCTCCCGGCACAGCCGGTCGCCTCGCTGCTCAAAGAAGTCGGTAAACAGGTTTTCAATGAAATCCGCCGTCCCCGGCCGCTCCGGGTGGCGGGCAATCTTGACTTTCTCCTCCGGTGTAAAGGCGCTCACGCCCGCTTCCCCCTTTCATGCAGGGCCAGCAGCTGGGAGAGCACCCGGCGCCACTCCCCCCGGGGCACAATCTGGTCCAAAAAGCCGTGCTCCAGCAGGTACTCGGCCCGCTGGAAGCCCTCGGGCAGCTCCTGGCCGATGGTCTGCTGGATGACCCGGGGGCCGGCAAAGCCAATCAGGGCCCCGGGCTCGGAGAGCATGATGTCCCCCAGGGAGGCAAAGCTGGCCGTCACCCCGCCGGTGGTGGGGTGGGTCAGGCAGGAGATGTACAGCCCGCCCCGGTCCTGAAAGCGCCGGATGGCGGCGGCGGTCTTGGCCATCTGCATCAGGGAGAAGATTCCCTCCTGCATCCGGGCGCCGCCGCTGGCGGAAAAGATAATCAAAGGCAGCTTCCTGCGCTCGGCCAGCTCCGCCGCGCGGGCAATCTTCTCCCCCACGGCGGTGCCCATGCTGCCCATAAAAAACCGGCTGTCTATCACGGCCAGGACAGCCCGGCGCCCCTCAATCTTCCCCAGGGCGGCCACCGCCGCGTCCTCCAGGCCGGTCTTGGCCCGCAGGGCGGCCAGCTTTCTGGGGTAGCCGGGGAAGCTCAGCGGGTCGGCGGAGCGCACATTCTCCTCCAGCTCCTGAAAGGTGCCCGGGTCCAATATCTGCCACAGCCGGTGGTAGGCCCCAATGGGGGCGTGCCAGCCGCACTTGGGGCACACCTGGCCGGTGCGCTCCCACTCGATGGCGGCGCTCTCCGCCCCGCACTGGCCGCAGGCCACCCGCCGGGTGGAGGTCAGCTTCCCCTCCCGCATGGCCTGATAGGTCAGCAGCCGGCCGCGGCGGCGCGCAAAAATCGGGTTCATCCCTCTTCCTCCTCCGTCAGGCGGTCACAGGTCCTGGCCAGCTCCAGCAGCCGCTCCAGATGCGTGTCCAGAAAGCCCGTGTGGTACTGTCCCTTCACAAACTCCGGATCGTACATGATGAGGTGGGCCAGGTTGGCGTTGGTGGGGTAGCCCTCGATGACCAGCTCCTCCAGCGCCCGGCGCATCCGGCGGATGGCCTCCAGCCGGGTGGGGGCGTGGACCAGCACCTTGGCCACCAGGGAGTCGTAGTAGGGGGACACCTCGTAGCCGGGATAGAGGGCGGTGTCCACCCGCACCCCGGGTCCGCCGGGGATGTGGAGAAACTCCGTCCTGCCCGGACAGGGCCGGAAGTCCTGCCCGGGGTCCTCGGCGTTGATGCGGCACTCGATGGCATGGCCGCAGGGCCGCACCTGCTCCTGGGTAAACGACAGGGGCAGGCCGGCGGCCACCCGGAGCTGCTCCTTGACCAGGTCGATGCCGGTGACCAGCTCGGTCACCGGGTGCTCCACCTGGATGCGGGTATTCATCTCGATAAAATAGAACGCCCCGTCGGGGGACAGGACAAACTCCACCGTCCCCGCCCCCACATAGCCCGCGGCCTTGGCCACGGCCACGGCGGCGGCCCCCATCGCCTCCCGCAGGCGGCTGTCCAGGGCCACGGAGGGGGACTCCTCAACGAGCTTCTGGCGGCGGCGCTGGATGGAGCAGTCCCGCTCACCCAGGTGGACCACATTCCCCTGGCTGTCCCCCATAATCTGAAATTCAATGTGCCGCGGGTTGACAATCAGCTTCTCCAGGTACATCTCGCCATTGCCAAAGCAGGCCACCGCCTCCGCCTGGGCGGCCGCGAAGGCCTCCTTACAGCCCTCCGGCCTGTCCACCTGGCGCATCCCCCGGCCCCCGCCGCCGGCGGAGGCCTTGAGGAGCACGGGGTAGCCCACCTGGCCGGCCAGCTCCCTGGCCTGCCGGGCGCTTTTCACCGGCCCGTCGGAACCGGGCACCACCGGGGCCCCGGCCTGGCAGGCCAGCGTCCGGGCGGCGGATTTGCTGCCCAGCCTCCGTATCACGCCGCCGGACGGGCCGATAAACTTCAGCCCGGCAGCCGCGCAGCGGTCGGCAAATTCCGGATTTTCCGACAAAAAGCCATAGCCCGGGTGGACGGCGTCGCAGCCGGAGGCCAGCGCCGCGGAGAGCAGCGCGTCCTGGTTCAGATAGCTGTCCGCCGCCCGGGCCGGGCCGATGCACAGGGCCTTGGTGGCCAGCTGGGCGTGCAGGGCGTTCTCATCGGCGGTGGAGTACACCGCCACCGTCTCCACACCCAGCTCCCGGCAGGCCCGGATGACCCGGACCGCAATCTCCCCCCGGTTGGCGATGAGCACGCGCTTCAGCATGGCTCACACCCTCCGGATGCGGAACAGCGCCTGGCCATAGCCCACCGGGGCGCCGTCCTGGACCAGGACCTCCTCCACCACGCAGTCGGCCGGGGCGGTAATCTGGCTCATCATCTTCATGGCCTCGATGAGGCAGAGCACCTGGCCCTCCTTCACCTGCTTGCCCGCCGCCACAAAGGGCTCCTCCCCGGGGGCGGAGGCGGCGTAGAAGGTGCCCACCAGGGGGGCGTCCACCGTCTCTCCCGGCTCCTGGGGGGCGGGCTGGGCCTGGCCGTCCGGCGCGGGCGCGCTCTGGACGGCAGCGGCCGCCGGGGTCGGGGCGGCCACCTCCCGGCGCAGCAGGATGCTCTCATCCTTTTTGCGCCACTCCAGCCCCGTCAGGCCAGAGGCCTGAAAGCGCTCCATCAGCTCGTAAATCTGCTGTAATTCCATAACAGCCTCCCGCCGCGGGGCGCTCAGCCCTTCTTGGCGGTCAGGTAATCCACAATATCCTGCACCGTCTTAATCTGGGTCAGGTCCTCGTCCTCAATGCCCACGCCGAAGGCGTCCTGGAAGGCCATGGACAGCTCCACCGCCTCCAGGGAGTCGGCCTCCAGGTCCTCGTACAGGTTGGTCTCGGGCTTCACGTCCTCCTGGTCGCAGCTGATGGTGTTGACAATGATGTCCCGCACAGTCTCAAAGGTGATCTCCATGATAAAACTTCCTTTCACAATCCGAAATTGCTTCAAGTATTTTAATTAAAAATTTTTACCTAAAATACTTGAATGCAATTATACGGAAATGCCGCCGGATGTCAAGAGAAAAATGTGTCAAACCCTTCGGACTGTGAAAACATTGCATAGCGCCCCGTCCCTCCGGCCCCGTTTTATGCGCTGTGACAAAAACAGGAGGGGACCGGCCGGGCCGGTCCCCTCCTGTTTTTCTTCTATCCCCGCCGCCCCTGCGCCGCTCAGGAGGCGGTCTCCTCCTGGGACTGGAGCAGCATCAGGGCCATATAGGCCTCCTGGCCGGACATCCCGTTCTCCCGGACAGAGGCCGCCGCGCTCAGGAAGCTCTGGTTCTCCCCGGACAGTTGAATCTCCTCCTGGCGGCCCTGGCTGTACGCCTCCAAGTAGTCCCCCAGCGCCAGCACCCCGTCCAAAAACTCCTCCATGTGCTCCGCCCCGGCGGCGGGCAGCACCTCGTTCCGGTAGAAATCCAGCTGCAAATTCCAAGAATCCCGGTTGGAGGCCTCCTGGGCGATGCCCTGGCGGGAGCAGGCGAACAGCTCCGCAAACTCCCCCCTGGGCAGGTAGTAATACCGGGCCAGCCCGGAGCAGGCGGTGTAGGTGCCCCGGTTGCGCAGCGCCTGCACATACCGCTCCATGGTGGCGTTAAATTGGGCGCTGTCCAGCAGCACGGCGTTGCCCACAAAATTGAGCATATTCTGCTCCCGGACAAACACGTCCCGGGTGACAAAGCCGCGGGTTTCGGTCATAAAGGTATAGGCGTCCTGGACCTCTAAGGCGGCGGCCTGGCGCTCCACCACCCGGTGGCTCATGGTCAGCCCGCCGAACACCAGCCCATAGGCCCAGAAGCCCCCGGCCAGCAGCCAGCCTCCCAGCCTCGCGGCCCGCCTGCTCAGCGGCTTGGCGTAGAGCAGCATGGCCAGCATCAGCAGGGTGAAGGCGGCGCACTGGAACGCCCGGATGGAGAAATTGATCTCCATCAGGCTGTGGCTGTTCATCATCACCCAGCAGGCCAGCAGCATGGCGGCCATGGGGTCCCGCCGCCCCCTCACGGCCCGGAGCAGCAGCCACAGCACGCCCCCCAGCAGCGCCAGGAAGCCCGCCAGCCCCAGCAGCCCCATGTCGCACATAACCTGAAGCACATGGCTGTGGGCGTACAGGGACTCGTAGTAATAGGGCTGCACGGCGGTATAAAGCCCCTCGGTGCTGCCCAGACCGTGCCCCAGCAGGGGGCTGCGCAGGAAGAGGGTGAGCGCGTCCTTCATAAACTGCACCCGCAGGGTGAAGCTGGCGCTGGCCAGCAGGTTGTCCTGGAGTCGGACCGCCACAAAGGCGGGCAGCAGGGGGTAGTCCAGGGGCACCTGGGTGCCGTCGGACACGCTCAGGGCGCGGATGGTCCCCCCTCCCTGGGTGTAGCTTAGGCGGATGGTGGTGACAACCGGCTCGCCCCCGGGCACGGTAAAGACCGCCTCATCCAGCGGGCCGCTGTACAGTCTGGTCGAGGTGTTCCGGGCGCGGTCCATCTCCGTCTGGCTGTATACCAGCGCGTCGGGCTGGCCGTCCCAGTCGCCGGAGAGGGTGTATTCCCCCGCCGGCAGCTCCACCGTCCGGACCAGCATCTCCCCCTCCGGGAGGGCATAGGGCCCGTGGGTGTTCAGCGCCGCCCACAGATAGCCGGCCCCGGCGGCCAGCAGCGCTGCCACCACCGCGGCCACGGCCTTGCCCTTTCCCCTCAGAACCCCCGACAGCGGCGCGCCCACCGCCATATCCAGGGCGAACACCCCCAGCCCCATGCCCGCGGTGAGCAGGGTGGGCAGGGCGGAGGTCCCGTCCAGGGCCGCCATGGCCGGAATGGACAGGGCCACGGTCACCCCGGCGGCCAGGAACATCAGCAGGAACAGCCGCAGCCGGTCCCGCCCCGGGGCGGCGGCCAGCCACACCAACAGGCTCAGCCCGAAGCACAGGATGGCGCCCCGGCTCAGGGACAGGAAGAAGGCCTGGGCGGACATCCCCAGCAGCAGGCAGGCGGCCAGCCGCTTCCAGACCTGCCGCTCCGCCGCGGCCAGGTACAGCCCGGCCACCGCCCCCAGGGCCAGCAGGGCGGCGGACACGTTGGCGTCGTTGTACAGTCCGTTGACCCGGTGCGGCGTCTGGACCAGGTCGGAAAAGGTGGCCCCCAGCGCTTCCGCCAGGGTGTTGAAGGCCCCGAACACCCTGGCCGAGGCGGCCGCGTCCACGCACAGCAGGCCAATGGCCCCGCTGATGGCCGCAAAGCCCCACAGCAGGCCCTTCACGTGCTTTTTCTCAAACCGGGCCAGCAGAATCAGCACCACCGAGAACGCGGCCAGGAACTTATAAAACTCCCCCACCGCATAGGTGTCAAAGCTGCTGTAAATGGCGGCCAGGCCGGTCATCAGCGCCAGCGCCAGAAATCCCGCCACCGGCACGCTCAGCCGCTGCCCCATATGGCGCAGCGGGAGCTTTCCCACCGAGCACAGCAGGGCCACGGCCAGCAAAATCATGCTCATCCGGCCGGTCTGGATGGTCATCGCCGCGAACAGCAGCAGCGAAAACGCGCCTATCTTCCCCTTATCCAGGGCGGACAGCGGCTCCTGCGCCATCTGGCTCTCCTGTCCGCCCACGGCCCGCTCCCCCTGGGGGGCGGCCGGCTTGTTGTCTTTCAAAGCAAGTTCCTCCCGCGTTTCCAGCCGTTCTCCGGCCTGTCAGTCTGTGGGTCTCCTCCGCCCGGCCCGGGCCCCCCGGACCGCCCAGGCCGCCACGCGCCAGAGCAGCACAAGGCACACGCATCCGGCAAGGTCGACGCACACGTCCCCCGCCTGGCCGCTGCGCCCGGGGACAAAGGTCTGGTGGAACTCGTCCAGCCCGGCCAGAACCCCGCACACGGCCAGCGTCCCGGCCGCCCGCCAGCCCGGCCCCGGAATCAGCCGCCCCAGGGCAAACAGCACCAGCCCGGCCAGCACGAAATAGAGGAACATATGGGCGGCCTTTCTCTCGTAAAAGGAGAGAAACTCCACAATGGCATACCGCCCCGCCTCGTCCTGGGCGCGGAAGGCGGCGCTCCCCCCCGCCAGCAGCCGGTACAGCAGCCGGCCGGACAGCTGGCCCGAGGCCTCCGCCGTCTGGGCGGAAAATCCCCATATCACGGCGTACCACAGCCCGGCGGGGACCCAGGCGGCTATCGCGGAAAACGCGCGGCGTGTGGACGGCATGGCAGGCTCCTCTTCGACGGGCGGTTTGCCCCAGTATTCTGGGCCATTATAACAAAATATCCGCCGCCTGTAAAGCGCTCCCCCCGAAAATCTCCCCCCGCCGGAGGGGACAAAAAAAGGGCGCAGTGCGCCCTCATTTCCAATAAATGTATGAAAAGATACACAGTTTTCTCCCGCCCGGCCAAGGGTGAGGGGGCCTTCGGCCCCACATCAGAAAAGGGAGGAAGACGTATGCCAAGCAGCTATACCCCAAACTACCAGCTTAACCAGTGGGCCGCGGGCGACCAGGTGCTGCGGGAGGACTTCAACGCCGACAACGAGAAGGTGGACGCGGCCATCCGGGCGGTGGACCAGAAGGCGGCCTCTAAGGCGGAGCAAACCGCCCTGGAGGCCCTCCAGACCGCCGTGGCCGGGAAGGCGGAGCAGACCGCCCTCGCCGCCCTCCAGAGCACTGTCAGCGGCCTTTCCGCCAGCAAGGCGGACCAGTCCGGCCTGGACGCCCTGGAGCAGACGGTGGCCGACCTGAGCGCCAGCACCGCCGCCGCCCTGGCCAAAAAGGGCAACCTCCGGGTGGAGACGGGCAGCTATCTGGGTACCGGGACGGCGGGGTCCCAGACCCCCACCAGCCTCACCTTCGCCGCCCGGCCCCTGCTGGTGGTGGTGGCGGGCGAGGACGCCAACCTCATGCTCCTGTCCGGCCAGACGGCCAGCGGCCAGAGCAGCTTTGTCTGGGGGTCCTACGCCTGCTTCTTCACCTGGGAGGGGGGCACGGTGAGCTGGTACGACACCCACGGTATGCGCAACGTCCAGATGAACGAGCAGGGCAGGACCTACCGCTACCTGGCCCTGTTCCAGACCGAATGACCCCCGCCGGGCAGGCAGAAAGGAGGGACCCCAGAGGGGTCCCTCCTTTTTTGGTTCATCCAGTCAGAGCCAGGGCTCTGTCAGGGGGATGATTACCAGTTCTGGACGTAGTACAGGGAGACGATCACGTTGTCCTCGACCTGAGCCCACACATTGTAAGTCTGGGAACCGGTGGTGGTCCGCAGGCTGTTGATGCGGCGGGTCACAAAGGCGCTGTCGTCGGTGTCGTACTCGAAGACCTTCACGTCGTCAGCATAGGCATAGCCGGTGCCGGCAATGGTGATGATGTCGTCCTTAGCGGCCTTCACAGCGGCGTTGGACGCGACCACATAGCCGTCGCCATTGCTGTCCAGGCCGGCGGTGGCGGCGCTGGTGCCGGTGATGACGCCGTTGTCATTGGTCTTGATGCCGCTCTTCAGCTGGCCGCCGGTCGCGATGTTGGCGTACTCGTCGGTGTCCACCAGGGCGGTGACAATCTCGCCGTCGATAACGGCCTTGACCTCATAGTAGTCGTTCAGGTCGGAGTCGGTGAAGCGCTTCTCGTCGCCCTTCTTGTAGAAGAAGCTGGCCACCTTGCTGCTGCCGTCCAGCAGGTCGTCGCCGTACTCAGCGGTCACGATATAGACGGCCTTCACCACATTGCCGCTCAGGGCGATGCTGTAGGTGTAGCTGGCAGTGCTGTTGTTGTCGAAGCCGGGGTATTTCTTGATGCCGGTCCAAGCCTGGTACTCGTCATCGTCGGTGTTGTAGTAGAAGAACTCGGTCTTGGAGTTGGCGGTGTAGGGGCTGGAAACACCAGCGATGGTGAAGGAGGCCTTGCCGGTCTCGCCCTTCAGCTCGGTCTTGATCATGTTGTCAACGTCATAGGTGTCGCTGGCGTTGCGGATGGTCAGGTCGTACACGTTGCTGCTGTTGACGGTGTAGGTGACGATGTCGCCAATCTCAACAGCGGTAGCGCCGCCGGTGAAGTCATCCTTCTTCACGGTCACAATCTGGACATTGCCGTCGGGGAAGAGCAGCTTCACCTCGCGGACAGCGGTGCCGGACCAGTCCTGGCCGCCGCGCACGTCCACCACCACGGCGTAGTCGGTGGAGGCGTTCACGTTGGTCAGGGCAATCACGTAGCCGTAGTTGTCCACATAGGCGGTGGCGTCGAAGCCCACGGTGCCGGCGGCCAGCTTGCCCTGGGCGTCGGTGACGTTGGCGCTGTCAAACTGCTTGCTGTAGGAGTAGCTCTCGCCGTCCATGATGAAGTTGTCGCTGTCCTTGACGCGGGTGACCTCGCCGGTGACGGAGTCGGCCAGCTCCACGGACTGCAGCTTGTCGGTGGTCAGACCAGACAGGTCGGCGTAGTCGGACAGGATGCCGGCGGAGGTGTAGGTCTTGGTGTACAGGACCACGTCCTCCACCTCATAGGCCACGGCGGAGTCGCAGGCCTTGGTCTCGCCCACGACCTCAATGTCATAGCCGGAGTCGTCGTTCTCCTCGTTGTCGGTGACCTCGGACACATAGGTGTTGATCATCACGATGGTGGCCAGGCTGCCGGTCTGGTTGTTGTTGCCAATAACGGCGTCGTTGTCGTAGTAGACCTCCACCAGCACGCCGTTGCCGCCAATCTTCTTGGAGGCGCCGGAGGCGATGGCAAAGTTGGTGTCATAGATGTCGCCGCCCTGGGTGACGTCGTGGCCGTCCATGACGACCTTGGTGGCGTCGGGGTTCACCCGGCCCAGGTCCACATAGATGTCGCTGCCCTTCACCGCGGCGGTGTAGGTGACAACGGGGGCCTTGGGAGAGGTGACGGACTGACGGTTATAGCTCCAGCGGGTGGAGGGACGGCCAAAGTCGTCCTCGTCGTCGGCCAGCTTCTTCAGGTTGTTGCGGTACACGTCCTCACACAGCTGGCGGACGCCGTCGTTGGAGTTGTTGTAGTCCACGCCGGTCAGGTCCTTCGCCCGGGTGTAGGTATAGGTGGGGTTGACGACCACGGACATCCCGTTGCCGTCCACCTGGATGCCGCCCTCCTGGGTGACCATGACCATGTCGGTCTCCAGGGCGTTGAGCACCATCTGGGCCACGTCGTTGCGGCTCATGGCGGAGGTCACGGCGGCGCTCACGTCGTCGAACAGGTCCACCTGGCCGCCGCGCTTGACAACGGCCATCTGCCAGTCGTTCTCAAACTCGCCCTGGTACTGGAAATAGCCGCAGGCCTTCAGCAGCATCAGAGCGGCCTGAGCGGGGGTGACGCCCTGCTCGCCGCCATAGGTGGTGGCGCTGGTGCCGGCCACGATGCCGTTGTTATAGCAGGCGGCAAC